>CAZXYA010000285.1:0-11631 GCA_964644655.1 uncultured Saprospiraceae bacterium
AACCATTGATTCGAGCTTATTTAATGGATGGCTTTGCTAATATCTGTGGCGTATCGGATTTAGAACTTCAAGATATTGAAAGCCTTCGACAATCAGCCACTAGCCTTGAAAAAATCACTATCACCAAAATTAATGAATTACAAGCTGCTTATATACAATATCAAGATGACGAGGTAGCCATTAATACCTATTGGAATGATTTTGTCGCACAAGGCGATCAACTTTCTTACGACTATCGTTTGGCAGATTATTATTGCGATAATATATACGATGTAAAGTCTTGGCTGATTAAAGGGCTTTCTGTTGATTGTAAAGAAGCGGTTCAGTATTTAGAATTGATTGACGAAGTCAAAAATAAATTGGAATTTGAGTTTACCCATGATGTTAAATGCCGAGTAGAAAAATTGCGGTTTAATATTTGGGATTGTCAGTATCAAGTATTGGCAAAATTGGCACGAGTGCAAGACAATCCTGATTCTTTTGAAGTACGAATGGAGAAATTGATGAAAGAGTATGGTGTGGGTCCTAAGCCAGAGCTTTGTACAGAATAAACAACAACATTTTTCTTACTACTGGACATTTTCTAGGACACAGAGCGCGCAGAGAAGACACGGAGTACACAGAGTGCTAACTATAATAACTTACAATTCTGTGACCTCTGTGTCTCCTTCGTGCTTCACCAATAATTCAAACGAATCACCCGATCCCAATTCCGTTCTGTAGCCAATATATTTAAGCGCCTAGGAAAATTAAGGGTCGACAAACCTGCACCATTTTTAAAAGAAGCACCTGCTTCGGTTATAAATCTTTTGGAGGCTATTTTTTGTAATAATTTTGCTGGTACTTGTTCTAAATACACTTGGAATAAATCGGCTATCATAGCAGCTTCCGAATTTTGATAAAAACCTACTAGGTATAAATTGGCTAATTCATCTTTCACAAAATTAAGTCCTTGATAAGTCCCCCAATTACTATCTGTCCAACCATCGGTTTTTTTATGGTCGGTATGCCAAGTAGTTAATAATTTAAAATCTAATTGAGCGAGGTTAAAAACAGCCGTATAAATATCTATCCGATCGGAGTCCCAACCGCCTACTGCCAATAATAGGGAATCCCCTACCCTCGTTAGGCCAATTGCACCAGCAGTATCTGCTTGTCGGTCAATTTTAATGCTTAGTGGTTTTGGTTCATCGGGGTTGGTTAAATCATAAAATACAACACTAGATTTATTGGCGTCTGTTCCCCCTTCTGTCCCAATGGCTAATAAGTTATCCATCATTTGAATGCCACTAGCATGATTATGTCGCATGGTAGGAAAATCATCATTGATATAAATCATTTTAGTAATACTCCCTCTTCGTTTCACCAGACCCATTCCTTTCATTTTTGTAATAAAAAAATAGGCTTTGTGATTAGAACTGCCAGAGATGACCAAATGCCTTTTGCCCAATTGCTGAATCCCTTGGATATGTCCCCCTATAGGCGCAGTAAAAGTGTCTTGTTGAATGGTAAAGACGACTGGTGTTTTTGGTATATTATTAAAATGTTGACCAATTATGGAGATAATCAAATCGCCTTTGGTAGAGATGATTTTGGTTGGAGAACAACTGGAATTGATAAATAGTAAAAAAAAGAGGAGTTGGATTATTATAATTTTCATAGGGAGTTTTATATTTTGACCACAAAATCAGTAATTCCTGTTGATTTTAAAAAAAATTCCAGCAAAATAATGAAAAATCAAATCAGTTCCTTGTTTGCTTTAGCGATTCTTTTGCTTTGTACTTTCTGTACAAAGCAAACATCTATACCAGAAGAAAACCGATTTGTTAAAGAAGTATTGGATTTTAATTTGAATGAACCAATGGAATTGGACGAATTACCAGAACGAGGATTGATTTTTGTAGAACGAAGGGGTTCTATTAAACTATATGACTTTGAGTATGCTACTACCAAAACTATTGCTCAATTAGACGTGCGCTACGAAAATGAAGACGGCTTGATGGGCATTGCCGTTGACCCTAATTATAGCCAAAATAACTGGATTTATTTATTCTATTCTGCTATTGATGAATCGGACAAAAAATTTGGGAAACAGCATATTTCTAGATTTGATCTAGTAGGAGATTCTTTAGTAATGGCTTCTGAAAAAGTGTTATTGGAAATTCCCATTCGGCGAAAATGCTGCCATAGTGGTGGTAGTTTGGAATTTGGCAAAGATGGCTTGTTATATATTGGCGTCGGTGATAATACCAATCCTTTTGAATCAGAAGGATATGCGCCGATAGATGAACGCCCCAATCGAGCTTTGTGGGATGCGCAACGGTCAGCCGCTAATACCAACGATTTAAGAGGTAAAATTTTAAGAATCAAAACGGAAGATAATGGGACTTATTCTATTCCAGCAGGTAATTTATTTCCAGTAGGGACAGAAAATACTCGACCTGAAATTTACATCATGGGATGCCGAAATCCATTCCGATTTTCTATTGATAGCCAAACAGGTTTTGTTTATTGGGGTGATGTTGGACCCGATGCAGGAGCATTGGATAGCCTGCGTGGCCCAGCAGGCATGGGTGAATTTGACCAAGCTCGCCAAGCAGGTTTTTGGGGCTGGCCTTATACTCGTGGGAATAATCAAGCTTATGGTGACCATGATTTTACCACCAAACAAACAGGTGCAAAATTTAACCCAGCCAAATTGATCAATAATTCGCCTAATAATACGGGTATTCAAAATTTACCACACGCTCAGGAATCTATGATTTGGTTTTCTTATACTGCCTCAGAAGAATTTCCTTGGTTGGGCAAAGGAGGCGTTAATCCGATGGGCGGCATGGTTTATCATGCAAGCGATTATCCAGATGCGGAACAATATTTCCCCGATTATTTTGAAAATAAACTCTTTGTTTATGAATGGATGCGGGATTGGGTTTATGTGCTAACTTTAGACGACAATTATAATTACGTAAAAGCGGAATCCTTTATGCCCAACACCGAATTTTCCCATCCAATGGATATGCTATTTGGATCAGATGGTCATTTATATGTTTTGGAATATGGGCAAAAATGGAATACTCGAAATATGGATGCTCGGCTTGATAGAATTCGATACATTGAAGGCAATCGACAACCCATTGCAGCGGTAACTGCCGATAAAACCCTTGGGGCAGCGCCATTGACCGTGCAATTCTCAGCTACAGATTCTAAAGATTATGATGAAGAAGCTTTGCAATATGAATGGTTTTTTACAGCCGAAACGGTACAATCCACCCAATTAGCACCTACTTTTACTTTTTCAGAAGCAGGTATTTATAATGTGGCATTAAAAGTAACAGACCCTGCTGGGGAAAGTGCTACTACCCACCAAAAAATTATGGTTGGCAATGACGCGCCAGTATTAAAAATAGCCTTAGATAAAACGGATAGGATTTTTTATGAAGGAAAAACGGTGGACTATAAAATTATAGTCAATGATACCGAAGATGGTAGCACCCAAAGCCAAGGAATTACTACCGAAGATGTAAAAGTTACCCTCAATTATATTCCCGAAGGACAAGATTTGATCGTGGCAGCCATTGGGCATCAACAAAATACCGTTCCTGTAGGGCTGCAACTGATTAATGAAAGTGATTGCAAGGCCTGTCATGCGATGAACGAAAAAGTAGCTGGACCAAGTTATATGGAGATTGCCAATAAATATACTAAAGCAGACAAAGATCAACTGGTTAGCAATATTATCAAGGGTAGTTCAGGTATTTGGGGCGAACAGCTAATGTCCGCCCATCCACAATTAAACATTGCCGAAGTTGGAAAAATAGTCAATTATATTTTATCACTCAAACCCGACAAAGATAATATTGAGAAAGAGCTTCCTCTAACGGGTACTTTAGATTTTAAAGAACATCTGAAATCTACATCTAATGGCATTTACGTTTTAATGGCTTCTTATTTGGACAAAGGAAATGCGGAAGTAGAAGGCTCACAATTGGCAGCACAAGAACAATTTATTTTCAGTCCACCCATATTAGAGGCAGAAGCCGCTGATGAACATTCAGCAGGTACTAGTATTTGGAATAAAGGCAAAAGAACCGTAGTTGGATCTATTACCCATAATGCTTTTTTAAAATTCAAAAATATTGATTTGGCGAATTTGAAAAACCTTCAATTAGTTACCGATTTTAACAAGGATTATCAGTATCAAGGAATTGTCGAAATAAGAGAAGGGAATATCGATGGTCCTATCATTGGTTCGACAACTATTGACCATTTTAATAAGGAAAAAAATATACAAGAGACTTATGATAGTAGGATACAAGCTGCTACTGCTAAAGGGGATTTGTTTTTAGTATTTAAAAATGAAGCAAATGCAGAGCAGTTTGTGATGAATTTGGATAGAGTAGTTTTGGGGTATTGATTTTTTCAATAGAAAAAGAACTTCCAGAACTTGAAGTTTCTGGAAGTTCTAAACATCTTTGAACAATTTTTATTACTTGAGAATAATCATTTTCTTAGAAATTTGCTCTTTTTCAGTTTGCAATACAACAAAATACATACCTCCATTAAAATCACCTAAAGCAATCCGTTGTTGATAAATACCTTGATCTTTTGATTGTCTTGGAGCAATAATCGCTAATTCCTTCCCTGTCATATCGAATAAACGAATAGAAACCGATGCAGCTTCCGCTAATTGATAATCAATCATGGCAAAATCTCTTGCAGGGTTTGGATGAACAGATAGAACTACGCTAGTAGGAATAGTTGTGTTTTGACTATTAATTCTAGCTTGGCTGATATTATTATCTGGGCTAGTCAAAGGAGCACAATTAACAATTCTTGCTGTAAAAGTAGAAGTAGCAACTGCATGGAAGCCAGGTTCTAAAGTTATTTCACTACAACCTTCATAAATTATCGTAAAATTAGCAGGAATGGTTTCTGTAGAACTTACTGTATCACAGGTATAAGTTTCATTATCTATAGACGTATCTACATTAAGCATCCCATCTGTACACGTGCCCGAAGCACTATTCACCGTAATGGTAAAAGTTTTAGAAGGACCTGAACAACCATTGAGTATTGGTGTTACTTCAATGGTAGCCACTCCTGAATTCATCGTCATAAATGCTCCTATATTTCCAGTACCCGAAGCATCAGCTAAACCAATCGATGTATTATTATTCGTCCAAGTATAAGAAGAGCCTGTGCCACTAAAATTAATGGCAGCAGTCATCTCTCCTGCTGTCACGGTTTGATTACCTATAGCATCCACACTAGGATCAGCAGGATCAGAAAGTGTAGTAGGTCCTAAATTAGCAGACGTACAAGTAGAAATGGTTACATTGATTGCTGAATATACGCCAGCTCCAAGATTAGACAAAGTATATTGCCCAGCGTTATTAGCAGTAAAATTAACTACGGTGGCATCAATATTATCTTTTTTATAATTAAGGGTGTAGCTTGTATTTGCTGTTAGACCTGTTAGTTGGATACTACCCTCTGTTCCACCGCAAGTGGTTGGATTGGTTGTTGTGCCTAGGCTTGGGGTAGGGTTGGAACAAGGAGCATTACCTGTAACAGTTAACATACTACTATTATTACTTAGAAGTAAGCATCTACTACCATTTGTTAAAGTACTTTGGGTAAGCCCAATCCAATTACTAGGTGTTTCGGAATTATTATAAGATACCCCATAAATACTGTAAACTGTGCCTCCTCCTGGCAAAGTTGTAAAATCAGCAGTTGCACTTTGAGCAATAATAGTATTATTTGATTGATTAACAGCTATATAGCTGTATTCTGTTCCTGCTGCAGTACTTTGTATTTCTGTAATATTTCCTATTCCCGAAAGACTAATGTTTCCTGAAAAATTTGAATCACTACTATATTGAGATACAGTAAGATAATAAGTCGTACATTCCGTAAGGTTTATATCAAAACCTGTGAATCCTCCTATTCTTCCAAAAGGATTCCCATCTTCATCTTCAATATTAGAAGTAAGCCAAGTTGAACATGGATTATCTGGATCAAAACTATTCTGAAACAGGTTTATAATAATAAAATCTGCAAAAGATCCAGTAAAATTGTACATACCTGATTGGTCAACCGTAAATTCTATTTGCCCAAAATGTAGTCTAAAGTTATGATTTAAACAACCATTGGAAGGATTTGCAGTAACAACATCCATGTGCGCATCGGTTGTTAACACATTAAAAGTTTTATTGGTAATCGTATTTCCAGAAATTTTATTTATATTTAAATTCGTAGCAGCAGTCCCTTGGTCAGCAGAAACCGTAACAGTAGGACATTGAAAAGAAGCTTGTGCATTACAAGTAGAAGAAATTGTAAAGTTGGCATTGGAAACAGCTTCAAAAGATGTACAGGTATTCGCACAAGTAACTTTAATACGAGCCTCCGTTGTAGCAGAAATACCAACTGGAATACTTAAGATTTCATTGCCATCATTCGCTGTGTCATCCGCTAAGATGATAGGGAAAGTATTACCCCCATCAAGAGATAATAAAATATCAACGAGATTACAATCCGTTCCTCCTGCATTAACAAACCATCTGATAGTTTCATTATTACCAGTAGTCAAAGTCTCCCCTCCATTAGGGGAAGCAACCGCTAAATTAATAATTAAACCAACAGTAGGATTACTATAATTCCCTCCTCCACAATCTGCTTCCACAATTACCTCATATTTTTTACAAGACTCAAGTGGTGGTGTAATATTTATATTGGTTAAAGTCGTATTTTGAGTAAAAATATCTACATTCGTATTTTCTTCTCGGACTCTTATTCTATAATTTCCAGCAACTGTTCCTGTCCAAGAAAGATTAATTTGTGGGCTTGTGGTATTGGTCAGTTGAATATCTAAATTACTAATACGATCACAAGTAACCGCACTACAACCGTCCAAACAACTTATTCCAGCAACAAAGGTATTAAACGTAGAAATTGACAAAGGTGACCAAGTGCTTGTATTATTTACAGAAGGTGCCATGATAAAACCAGACTCTGAAGCATCATGGCTCAAATTAAAATTATGTCCGATTTCATGAGAAGTTAAAACCCGAAGACTCGTCGCATTAGTAGAAAAATCTTCAAGAACGTGGTATCTAAAAGAATTACAAACTACCCCTACAGAAGCTAAACCTATCACCCCACAACTACCTTGATAACAAATATCTCTAGCAGTCCATAATTGGCCTAAGTCATGACCTGTTCCGCTAGAAAAACCACCAGCATTTCCCCAATTTCGAAAGTCCCCCAATAGTACACTTGCATCGGTTGAAGTTGTCCATGGGTCACATAATCCACAAGTAGAAACAAATTGCTCTACTATTTCGAACTCTATATTATCATTAAACACCCCACCATTATAATCTCCCTGTACATTATTCATAACGGCTAAAGCTGCTGCTACAGCATCTCCTACCTCTCCTCCTCTAGCTACCATATAGGAATAATCAGAAGCGATGGCTAATTCTAATCTTTTGCAGGCCAAAGAGCGACCTTCGCCATTTTGTTCAGGAGCAGCTATTTTCCCTGAATCTTGAATATCGGTTACCCCGCATTTTTTCTCTGAATCTTCTTTGACGTCAAGCGCATCATAAATAATGTAATGGTTATCCGCAGCGCTTTTAGAAAAACGATTCGCAGGTTCAATGAAATTAGTTGTTTTTCCCTGTTGGATATAACCGTAAATGAAATTATCTTTAATGGTTAATCGAATCTCACTTAATGGGTCATTTCTTAAATATCCGCTATAGGTGATTACTGGGTCTTTAGCTAATGTTTCTATCCCATTTTCAGTAGCTGCTCTTAATATATACTTTTCTCCTCTGATGTCATTTTCAAAAAGCACCATATCCCAATCAAAGGTATTTGCAAAATTCAATCTAACTTGGGAATCATAATCTTCATCTTTAACAAAACCGTCCAAAGCGACACTATTCAACTCATAAATATTAAAATTTTCAAAAACTTGGTCATACTCCTCTTCGGCCAAAGAAGTTATTTCTGTACCTAAAAAAGTACCATCTTGAGCAAAGGAATGAAGTTGAACAATACAGGTTAAAGTGAATATGAGGAAATAGGAAGCAAGAGATTTCGCTAATTTTTGATACTTCAGGGACATGAAATTAAATTCTTGAATTGGTGAATAAATAAAATAAGGAACATTAATCTACTAATTTTGTTCCATTATTTAAAGCCAATACAAGTCTTCTCGATTTTTGTTTTGTGTTTAATCTATTTGAATGTTTGGAAGACAGGTATTTTAACAATATTCAAATATATGTTATTTTTAGATTCAATGAGCGACAAAAATGATTTTCTTACGACAACAGGTGATTTTATGCCATCATTCCACCATCTACAGGCATACAATGCCCTGTTACAAAACCTGTTTCCTCTGCACATAACCAAACAATAGCATTGGCAATATCATCAGGCTGCCCATATCGTCTTAGTGGTATATTGCGCAATAATTTTTTCTCAAAAGTTGGGTCAATCGTTAGCATATCTTCCACCATAGGTGTCATAGTGAATACTGGACAAACTGCATTCACTCGAATTTTGTATCGGGCATATTCATGTGCTGCGGTTTTTGTCAAACCAACTACTGCATGTTTAGCGGCAGTATAAGCGGAGGTGTAAGGCTGAGCTTTTAAACCCGCAATGGAAGCAATATTGATAATAGCACCACCTGTTCCTTGTTTTACCATTTGTGCTAATTCTGCCTGCATGCAGTAAAACACTCCTGTTTGGTTAACGGCAATAACTTTATCCCAATTCTCTACTCCATATTCGTGGGTGATTTTAAAATCTCCACCAATGCCTGCATTATTGACCGCAATATCTATTTTTCCAAAATGATCAACTGCTTTTTGTACTAAATTTTTAACTTGAGCTAAATTAGCAACATCTGCTAGGCAAAAAGCTGCCCTTTGTCCTTTTGCTTCCACCATTGCTACGGTTTCTAATCCTCCTTTTTCATTAATATCAGACACCATAATATCTGCTCCCTTTTCGGCAAACATAATAGCCGCAGCTCGACCAATTCCAGAACCTGAACCTGTAATTAAAACGGTTTTTCCTTTAAAATTCATTTTGTTTATGTTTTGATGACTACTATTTTAACTCAAAATTAGGAGATAATTCTCCTGAATCTTTTCCTTTGTAAAATTCACAGATAATGGCAACCGCCTCCTCCGCAGTCTCTACTACTGGCATTAAGTCAAGATCTTTTTCATTAATATTTCCTGCTTGTTCAAACATGACCTTTTTCATCCAATCTTTCAAACCTGACCAGTAATCTTTACCAACTAATACAATTGGTACTTTAGTAATTTTTCTAGTTTGAATTAAGGTTAAGACCTCAAATAATTCATCCATAGTGCCCATTCCACCTGGTAAGACAACAAAACCTTGGGCATACTTTACAAACATGACTTTTCTGACAAAGAAAAAACGATGGTTTAATACTTTATCATTATCTACAAAATCATTGACACCCGTTTCAAAAGGTAAATCTATCCCTAAGCCTACCGAAACGCCATCATATAATTTAGCCCCTTTATTCCCCGCTTCCATAATACCCGGTCCCCCCCCAGTAATTACACCAAATCCTTCTTCGGTTAACTTTCGGGCAACATCAATCGCTAGTTTATAATAGGGGTGATCTGGTTTAGTTCGGGCAGAGCCAAAAACAGAGACACAGGGCCCAATTTCATTTAATCGTTCAAACCCTTCCACCATTTCAGAAATCACCTTGAACATAGTCCAAGCATTTTCTCCTTTTATCTTGGTCCATTGCTTCATTTCTTGGCTACTACTTGCTGTCTTTTTTTCTTTTTTCATAAATAAAAATTATTGTTTCTTTGTAACTATTACACTGTAACAAAAGTTATTTTGAAGTTTTGAGGGTGAAACGGATTTTTCATAAAGTCGAGTATATTTAAGCAAATGATAAAGCAAACTAAATGAACTTAAATAACTAAATGGTAGAAAAAAGCACTATACTATATTTTAATCAACCCCAAGAGGTATAAACGTCACGACCTGTTAAAAGGTTTAAGTGGCTCAACTTGAATATTTAGGATTAATAATTGTAGATATTCAGCATAGAGATAAAAGGACAAAACGATAATATATCGACTTAAAAACCTAAATTTTATGAGTTCTATGAATTAATGGTCACTATACCCTTTGCACCTCGCTATATGCTGAATATGTTACTAATAATATATCATTTGTATGACACCAATTACTATCAACAAGCGATTTTGTGGTCCTCCAAATTCTGGAAATGGAGGTTATACGGCAGGTATCATGGCTACTCATCTACCTTTTTCGCCTGAAATTACCCTTCGGTCTCCACCGCCATTGGATCAACCAATGCAATTATTGATAAAAGATAATACGGCTATGCTATTAGATCGTGATACGCTAATCGCCGAAGCAAAAGTAGCTGATTTTCAATTAAATATCCCCACCCCTATTTCTTTTGAAGAAGCGAGTGACGCTCCGATTGCCCTCGTTGCTTATGAAGCAACGCCTTTTCAAACCTGTTTTGTTTGTGGAGCAAATCGAGCAGAAGGGGACGGTTTAAGAATTCAATCAAACACTATTGGCCCACAAAAAATTGCTGCACCTTGGATTCCTTTTGCTAATTTAGGAGATGATAAAGGGATTGTACAAGAAGCCTTTATATGGGCCGCCTTAGATTGTCCAGGCGTATGGGCGGCGATACAAGAGGAGACACAATTTTATTTACTTGGTCGAATGGCTACAAGAATAGTCAATCCAGTCATTGTTGGTAAGAAATATGTTATTATGGGTTGGGTAATTGCAACCGAAGGTCGAAAAACTTGGACGGGTACGGCTATATATGATGAAAAAGGACGCTCCTATGCCTATGCTAAAAGTACTTGGATTTCGATAAATACTTTAAAGTAACCTCCTTTTTACAACTGATCATCTACTTCCTTCAACTCCTCCTCATCATAATCGCCAAACCATTTATTTAGTTGTTTTCGAGCATTCCCTTTTACTTCATCATTGATATAGCAAGCAATGGTTACTAAACCAAAACTTAAAATACCAATATCATCTGTATAACCAATAATTGGTGTTAAATCGGGAATGACATCAATTGGTGCAATAAAATAACCTAGTACGCCAAAAATGACGCGTTTTGCCCAAGCAGGAGTATCGCTTCGTTTATAAGCATAAAAGAGTAGTAATGCCGTATAGACCGTTTTCAAACCAGCTTGTCGAGCATAGTTTTTTAACTTAGCCCATAGTTTTACTTCCGAAAAGCGATTTTTATATTTTTCTATTATCTTTTTCATAATTTTAAATTTCAGTAGTGCCAAGCTCCTGCTTGGTATATTGTACTAAGCAGGAGCTTGGCACTACAGGTATAAAACGTATAAATATTTAATTTAGTTTTCACTCGAAAGATAGTGTCTTTTTAAAAAAAGTCAACATTAATTAGATTAATGCTTCATAAAGTTAGACTTTTGAAGCAGGTTTAAGTAACTAATACTGTGTAACAAAAGTTTCTCTATATTTCACCTCGCTCGCTTCGCGAGCTCGGTTGGGGGATTTTAAGGGCGAAGATATTTA
>CAZXYA010000286.1:0-11620 GCA_964644655.1 uncultured Saprospiraceae bacterium
TAATACGCTGGAAACAAAGATTTACTAAATTTTGAAAATTTAGCAAATCCTACTGTCAGATCAGTCTATACTGCAACCTGCCTGAAATTCCCTTGTCTATAAAATCAAAACAATCGTTCATCAAATAAAAAAATCACAACATGAAATTACCCGTTTTGACTTTATTAATGACCTTATTGACTATCGGAACAGCTTTTGGACAATGGGGCAATCACCTAGAATTATCTCATAAAATAACTACAGAAACAAAAAATATTACTGGCTTTGATAAAATTGAAGCAGGAGAAGATTTTGAAGTCATTATCAAATTTTCTGATAAAGCGGAAAGTGTAAAAATTGAAGCTAATGAAAATTTACACGATTATATTATTGTCAAAAAAGAAGGTAGCACATTAAAAATAGAGACTAAAAGTTATAGTACGGGCAATTATGGCAATAAAAGAGGGGGCGCAAAAGAGAGATTAGTGGCTTATGTGACGGCTAAAAATCTGGTCGCTATTGAAGGACAGGAAGATGTCATTTTTGAGTTAGCGGACAAGTTAGTGACGAATACTTTAAATATCGAACTAGACCTAACCGCCCCATTTAGACGGATTGTAACTACTTAGGGGGTGTAAAGGTACAGAGATTTAAAGGTACAAAGGACAAACAGGTTACTTTGTTAACCATTTAGGATTTCCTTTTTAGCCCCCTTTGTACCCATGCACCTTTTAACCTTTATACCCCTAAGTAGTTACGACGGATTTATGATTTACGATGTATGATTTCTGATTTAAGATTTAAAATTTTCGGAGATTACTTCTCCTCCTCCCCCACTACCACCGTAGGCGCCTCCCATCTCCTATATCCTACAGGTGCTTGTTCTGCTGTTTTTACCGCCTTTCCACTTCTATTTTTATCATAAATCATAGCAGCGGTCATAATTAAACTTGTTCCAATAATCGTGTATAATAATATGCCTGGTTCAAATCCTACAATTTCGGCTGATTTTGGAATATCATAGAAAAGTAAAATCGTAATTAATCCTCTAGGGGCAATGAATAATTGAGGTAGAATATCCTGCCCTATAAAAATACGTAGGATAATAAAGCGAATGACGTAAATGGACAGAATAATTAAGGCACTAATTCCAGCCACTTCCATATTTAATAAAGAAGATAGAACGATCGTAATCCCAAAAATCACAAAGAAAAAAGTCCTAACTACAAAAGCTGTTTCCATCGTAATTACATGCAAGCCTTCATAGATATGATGCGCTTCTTTATAATTGAGATATTTCTTTAGTGGGCCAAAGAAAAATAACTTCATATTGGCTATCAATAAACCAAAAATAAGAATCATTAGTAGGGAAGACAGGTGCTGTTGTTTGCCTAAGGAGTAGAATAATAGTAAGACGGCAATTAATAAAAAAAGCTTAACATGGCTTTTGATATTTTGAAAAATAAGTACAATTAAATAACTAATGACTAACGAAATAATAATGGTAGCTGCCGTAACTCCAAAGAACCCCATTCCGCCATCATGTCCTTCTTGCGCTTCTAATTGTCCTGCTAAATAATAGAATAGCATAATTCCCATGATGTCAGAAAAAGTGCTTTCATAAATATGAAATTCT
The DNA here is from genome assembly GCA_964644655.1 of uncultured Saprospiraceae bacterium. Classification (GTDB taxonomy): domain Bacteria; phylum Bacteroidota; class Bacteroidia; order Chitinophagales; family Saprospiraceae; genus JAFMDF01. The sequence goes on from CAZXYA010000286.1 coordinate 1,616, forward strand.
TTTTTATCTGCTCGTAATTCTCCAACACTTGGAATAATGATAGCACTCGACAGGATGGACAAAGTAGTAGCATATAATAATGCCGATTCCCAAACCATACCTGGCACATATTGTTGCAAAATAAACGCAGCCACCCAAGTAGAGGCCAATAACCCGATAAGGGCTATTAACATAGATTTAGCAATAGGCAGCAATTTTTCTCTTTTCAGTTCCAATTCCAAAGCTGCTTCTAGTACAATCATAATTAGTCCTACTGTACCTAAAATGGGTAAAATAGAATTAAAATCAAAGCCGCTTAATTTGTCCGATAATCCTATGTTCGCTAAGACTCCCAATATAATAAGCATCAACACAGAGGGGATACTTGTTTTCTTGGCGACTTCTCCAAAAATGAAAGAAATAATAATAACTGCGGATGCGGCAATAATTAGCTCGTAAGTACCACCTGCACCGACTAAAAAAGGTAATGTTGAAAAAATATCCATAATTGAATTTTGCAAAGGGCTTGGGGCAAAGGGCTTAGGTCATCTCTGCCCTAAGCCTTTTGCCCTTCGCTATTATTATACGTTGACCAATTTACAATGATACCCCCATTCTCTAATCAAGGCAATCAATTCATGTAAATGGCTTTCTTCTTTAATTAAAATTTTAGCGTCTAATTGTTTGGCTACTGTTTCATCTTGAAAAAGTTCTGGTTTGTGGTGCCAATCTACATAAGGAGCAGTAGCAAATAAATCTAGTAGATGCAAACGATGGTTAGGAATATTAGTCGTCGTTTCTTTTGGCGACAATTCCAAATGATAAAATCCACCAACTTTCTCCCCTGCTACTAAGGTATAGCCATCATCTAATAAACGATTATAACTCAAGTGATGCAAGCCTTCTCCTGTCTGTAAATGCATTTTTATGCGACCCAATTTAGAAACAATCCCCTGTAAATGAGGCGTTTTTAATTCTGTTCCTTCTACAATAGTATGGTCAAAATGTATCCAGCGGCCGCTTATATAACTACGCAAATACCGCCAACTGCCTATGATTAAAAAACCGATAATGGAACCGTGTAACCAAGGATTAATCCAAATAAATACACTCGCTAAGGTGACGATACTCAATAGTTCAAAAACAACAAAAGTCTTTCTGAATAATTCCCGAAATTGATTTTGATACCGTCCAGAAAAGGAACTATGCTTAGTCAGTTGCTGGATTTCAAATAAAACAAAATAAATAACCGCTAAGGCTAGGGCTACCAATAAAAATTCCCACCAACTTACTTGATTAAACAGTTGTTCTGCTACCTCTACGGGTTCTATGGGTTCTACTACCTCTATAGGTTCCTCCGTTACCCCTACAGTTGTTGTCCCCTCTATTGGCTCGGTTATATTAATTGGATTTGTGGTATCTGCTTGTTCCATTATTTATATTTTAGAGGCGAGAACAGAGAGTAGAGAGTAGAGATGGCCCCTCTCTCTGTTCTCTATTCTCGCTTCTCTTATCTCAATTATTTCAACGCTTCTCGATGATATTTCAAATGTCCTTTTGCTTCTAATAAATGTCCCAATTCGTTGACTAACACTTCATTGATTTCTAACCAACCGTCTAATTGTCTGCGCAATAGACCGATCCCTAGCAAACGTTGTAGCATGGGGGCATATTTTTCGGTAAAAGCAGGACCAAAGATCCTTCTTAAACGATATTCATTCGTTCGTTTTTCTATCATAATCGCCGATAATAAAATGGCTATATCAGGATTTAGAAAATCTGGCAGCCCATAATTTACGCCACCAATATGTTGAACATGTGCTTCATCAATTCTGACTGTCATACAAGACCATCTATTTAAGGCTTCTCCGATATTTCCTTCTGATAGTTTATAGACTTTTTCAATTAATCGGCTAAATTCAAACGCCGATAAAGGTTCGCCGTCCGCATCAATCAATTTTTTATGAGTCGCTCCATGTCGAATCATAATAGCTTCTCGAATTTCTTCCAGCGACATTTTGTCCACATTGATTTCAGCTTGAAACACTTTACTGGTTTCATGAAATAGATTTAAGTGGGTGTTCAGCCAATTACTCATAGAAACCAAAAAGAACAAACGATTGGCATTACTATCAATAAATTTTCGGAGGGTGCGCACATTTTGACTGAGTGGTAAATCTTTGTCCCACCATAATTCTAAATCGTCTATCCAAATTAAAGGTGGTTCTTTAGTCGTCGTGTATTTTTTAATAAAAGCCAAAGCAGGTGCTAATTCAAATCCCGTCATCATTCGCCGCCCATTCAATTTAATCAAGGTATTAGGGGCTAATCGAATGGTATCATTAAAAAATTGGGTCGCAATTAATTCTCCTAAGATGGTTTTGCCTGAAAATCGTTCCCCTGTAATTACGGCAGTTCCTCTAAAATTAGCTTTCCAATTGTCTATCAAATTTTTAGCATGCGCCAATTCCTGCTGTCGACCAACAGCAAAAGATTCTCCAATAAAACCCTTGGTTAGAAAAATACTGGCATAATTGCTATTACTAGCGGCTCCTGTTCGGCTTTGAATCAAGCGGACAATTTTTTCCGCATCACTTAAAGCATCCTCTTGGGCTACGGTAGCTCGTAAATTCTGAAACCGTTTCCATTGCCCATTAATCCATTTACCAACTCGATTTTGAACTCGATTTTGTCTTTTTCGGAACTGATTTAAAGTTGCTTCTTGAATCGGTACTGGCAAAAAAACTCTACCTGGTTCATAGATAGCAGATGCATTAAAAACGTAGGCTAGTCGATGATCAATTTCTTCTCTTAACTTAGCTAAACTAGCTCCTGCCTGTTCTGAATTTCTATAAAAAACATTTAGGGGTTGGCAAATGGTCGCCTTATCCACGTCTACTTGTTTCCCTTCTTTTTCATCTGCATCTAATAAAATTGCCCGATTCTTAATATTAATCAGCGCCATTTTTAAGCCATTGTGCGTATTTTCGGTGAGCTCCCAAACTTCATATAATAGCGGCAAAATCTCTGCATCTAACCATTGTTTAGTACTTTTTTTAATCGTTAAATCTTTGATTTCTACCATGCCCCTATTGACATTCACAGGCAGATCTTTTCTAGCGACTAGCTCATTGATGCGATGTTCTAAGGCATCGGTAAAAGCATTAAAATGATTCGGCAAGCTAATTCCTTCTTCTAATTCTTCTAAATGCTTAATGATTTTGCTCAACCTTGGCACTTTCTCCTGCTCCATTTCTTCAATGGTCTCATTGGCTATTTTTTGTATATTGTCTATTTCTTCCCGGCAGAAATTTTCTGTTTTTCGGACCAACGCTTCTATCTCGTTATAATTAGCTGCTACACTTAATAAAACCCTATAATCTTTCTGTAAGCGTAGGCACTGATCTGCCATTGCCTGTAATTGTTTTTTATAAACAGGCCAAGGATTTTGTTGTAATTGCCATTGCGCAACCTTTTTACTTTTCTTTTTTAAAGGAATATTTAAGCCTCGTTCCACATCGCCTTTAAAGTCATAGATCGCCTTTTCAAGCGTCTCTTGAGATTGTACATTCAAGGTCCGCAAAGCCTCCGACGTGGTTAAATTATCTATTTTAATAATTTGCCCTTTCTGCTGTTGAAACAAAATATCCCTCCATAACACCAAAAAATTCTTAGCTAAATTAGCACAGTCATAATTAATCCAACTATATTCAAATTGCTGTTTTTCTGTCAATTCAGGTTGCCTTGTTAAGGCTTGATAGCCAAAATCACCTATGGCTACCAAAGCATCGCTAATAGCATTTGCCTCTTTAGCCATCACTTCTAGATTCACCGGTAGGTTCTTTGCCTCCCAAGTTTGTTGGATACTTTGTTGGAGTACTTGCTCAAAGTTGGATAATAAATTTGGTAGTTCCTTCATTAATTCGAATTACAGGTTGTGTGTTATCTGCTATCAATTTTAGTATTAAAGTCTATTGCGTGGGCATCTGCTCAATCATTCGGCTGCTAAATTAAGCAAAACTATGGTTTTTTAGATAAAGACTCTTTTTTTTTAGATAGTCACTAAAAATTGAGGTCTTTTTTTTCTAAGGATTGATAAGTGTTTGAATTTGACGTGCTAGGAGGATGGCAAACGGATCTTGACGGATTTAACGGGTTTGGACGGATTTTTTTAATTAGATTATAAATTTGATGGTTTTAGGGATTTTTGTTCGCTTTACTTTATCTAGGGTCGATAGGTAATTTGACATGCTAGGAGGATGGCAAACGGATCTTGACGGATTTAACGGGTTTGGACGGATTTTTTTAATTAGATTATAAATTTGATGGTTTTAGGGATTTTTGTTCGCTTTACTTTATCTAAGGTCGATAGGTAATTTGACGTGCTAGGAGGATGGCAAACGGATCTTGACGGATTTAACGGGTTTCAACGGATTTTTTATATAGAACAGATTTTTATTAAAAAATTTAAATTTTCATTAATTATTTGTGGAATTAGCGCACTTATTACACTCTTATTAGATAAACAGAGGTTTTAGGTTTTTTATTTATCAACAATTTTAAACAAACTAATGATGAGTCTACTACACAAAGATTTTACTGAAAAAATTATTCAAGCTTATTATAATGTTTATAATGAGTTAGGTTATGGCTTTTTGGAAAGAGTTTATGAAAATGCCATGATCATTGAATTAGAAGAAATGGGTTTGAATGTAGTGAAACAATACCCTATAAAAGTTTATTACAAAAAAAGAATTGTTGGTGATTATTTTGCGGATATTCTAGTAGAAAACAAAGTAATCATTGAATTAAAAGCAACTACCCAACTACATCCAGAACATGAAATACAACTCAGAAATTATCTTAAAGCAACCGATATTGAAGTTGGCTTACTATTCAATTTTGGTAAAAAACCTGAATTTAAAAGAAAAGTGTTTGAAAATAGATTCAAATAAAGGCTTAGAAAATACAATGTAAAAATGGGAGGTATCCTAGCATACACCCCATTTTCATTTAAATACCTATCCTGATTCCATCTAAAAAATCCGTCCTAACCCGTTAAATCCGTCCCTATCCGTTTACAATCCTCCTGGCTCGTCAAATCCAACGCTTTTTATTAATTTTACACTTTCCAAATTAACTAACCACCGTCATCAAAATGAGAATCATCGCCATCTTATCAGCCATTACCCTAATCACCTTATTAGCCTTCTACCTTCCCAAAAACAAAAAAACAGCAGCCATTCCATTCAAAACGATAGAACTAACCGTCCATGAAGGCACCAATATAGCAGCAGTCGTTTCTCCTGACAAACAAACCCTAGCCATAGATTTACAAGGCAGGTTATGGCTAATGCCCATTCAAGGAGGAGAAGCCAAACCGATTACTGATGAATTCGGCGATGCTCGACAACCGTCCTGGTCGCCAGATGGAGAACAGGTAACCTTTCAAGGCTACTGGGAAGGCAATTGGCATATTTATACCATACATAAAGATGGCACTAATTTACAGCAATTAACCAATGGTGTGCAGGATTATCGAGAACCACATTGGTCACCCGATGGGCAAACAATAGCTTTTGCGACTGACAAGAGTGGGACTTACGATATTTGGACGATTGATTTAGCGACAAAAGCGTTGACACAAATCACCAATTGGGCAGGCAATCAATATGCGCCTGCTTGGAACAAAGAGGGGAATAGATTGGCTTTTATTTCGGATAATCCAGATAAAAAAGGACTGTATTATTATTCTTTTTTGAAAAATAAAACCCTTTTAATTGGTAAAGCGGATGGGAAATTAACGGGTGTTTCTTGGCGACCAGATGGTACGGCTGTAACCTATGTGCAACATGATTTTGATGAAAGTAATTTAATGCAATATTGGTTGGATATGCCAGAACCAATGGCGATTACTAAAAATGGAGAAAGTGACGTTTTTCCATTTCGAACCAGTTGGCTGTCGAATAATGAGTATATCTATACTGCAGACGGGAAAATTTATCGAGAGAGTGCGCAGTTCGATGATAAAAAAACCATTCCTTTTTCGGCTACTTTTAAATTAAAACGACCCACGTATAGCAAAAAGAACCGAAATTTTGATGATGGAAAGGAAGCAATTATTAAAGGAGTCACCCATCCAAATATAGCACCCAATGGAGCAGCCTTTACTTTTATTGGTTTAAATAATGTTTGGCTACAGCAACAAAATGGGGCCGTCGTTCAAGTGACCAAAGATGCTTCGGCTAAGTTAACGCCTGTTTGGTCAGCTAATGGAAAGACCATAGCTTATGTATCCGATAAAGGTGGGAATTGGGCAGTTTATAGGTATCAAATTGAAGAGAAAAAGACTGAAAAAATAGGGGATTTGAATGGCGCACCATCAGGAATCGCTTTTTCCCCCGATGGATTATCCATTGCCTATAGCCTAAGTTTTGGACCAAGGTTAGGACGGTTGGGTATTATGGAGGTAGCAACTGGCGAAACTAGAACAATTAGCAAAGCCATTCCAAGTAGTATTGGTAGTCCTACTTGGTCACCTGACGGAAAAACCGTTGCCACTACTACTTTAGAACCTTATTCTAAATTATATCGAGAAGGGGTCAATCGCTTGCTTTTTTATAAAGCGGACGGTAGTGAAAGTTGGACTTGGCAAGGATTAAAAGATTGGTCCTTTGGTGTGCGAGGAAAGGATGGCCCTATTTGGTCACCTGATGGGAAATATTTTGCGGCCATTAGCGATGGAGTTTTATGGATGATTCCAGTTGACGCAAAAGGACAACCTACTGGATTACCAACTCGATTGACCAATGAGTTAGCAGACATTCCAAGTTGGTCGGGTGATTCCAAGCATATTTTATATTTGACCACCGAAGGATTAAAGAAAATAAATATCCAAACAGGAATTGCAGAAAAAATCCCAGTCACCTTGAAGACGACTCAAAAATCTCCAATAGGTCGAACTATTATTCATGTCAAAGGACTTTTTGATGGAGTGACAAATGAATTGCAATTAGATCAGGATATTATTATTGAAGGCAATCGAATTATTGCCATCAAAGACCATGATGCCAATCGAAAAGCGGATAAAAAAGTAGATGCTTCCAATAGTTATGCTTTGCCCGGATTGATTGACATTCATGCTCATCAAGGTAGTTGGGATGGGCAAAATCTGGGTAAGAAATGGTTGTCTTGGGGGGTAACGGCTACTCGGGACCCAGCAACCGATCCGTATGATGCCCTAAATCGTAGAGAAGCAACAGCCGCAGGATTGTATGTTGGACCAAGGGTCTTTTTTACAGGCAGCCCCATTGATGGCAATCGAATTTATTATGGAGGCAGTTATGCTTTTCAATCTCCTGCCCAATTGGAATTAGAACTAGAGAGAGCTGCCGTTTTAGATTATGATATGATAAAAACTTATGTGCGTTTGCCAGATCCTATACAAAAAAGAGTGATAGAAAAAGCCCACCAATTGGGTTTACCTGTTACTTCTCACGAATTATACCCTGCGACTGCTTATGGGATTGATGGTATTGAACATATTGCTGGGACTAGTAGAAGGGGTTATTCCCCCAAACTGACCGCTACCCTAGCTTCTTATGGTGATGTGAGTACGTTGATTGCTCAATCGGGTATGAGTTTTACGCCAACCATTGGCATTTATGTCAGTTATAATTACTTGTTGGAAAAAAATCCAATAATCCTAGCAGATGAACGGCTCCAAAAATTAGAATCCCCTTTTAATTTGCAAAACGCCAGAAGCGGCATCGCACAAGTCAAAAAAGATAAAGCAGGTTGGGAAAAACGATTTAAAAATGCTTGCAAAATGATTAAGGAGGTGCAAACTAAAGGTGGCCTAATTTCGGCGGGTACAGATGGACCTATTTTGCCTTATGGCTTTGGTTTGCATATGGAATTAAAAGCTTTTCAAGCAGCAGGTCTATCTACTTTTGAAGTATTACAAACGGTTACCATTAATAATGCAGAAGTATTAGGAACAACCGCAGATATGGGGACTTTGGAAGTCGGTAAATTAGCTGACTTAGTAATTGTCAAAGAAAATCCATTAACTGATATTAAACATATTCGAGCCGTGGAATGGACTGTTGTGAATGGGCGAATGTATAGTCAAGAGGCTTTGTTAAGCGAATAGCCGAGGGCAAAGGGCCTAGGGACTAAATAAATTCTAGTTTAATTTGAAGCGTTGTCAGTTGTCAGTTATCGGTTTGTCAGTTGTCTAGTTGCGAATCCAACCGACAACTGACAACCCTTCCAAATCGTCAAGCATTTAATTCCTGAACTAGTAAGGACACGCAAAGGACTAAGAAAAGACGCTCACCAACTCTACCCTCTGCTAAATTAATTAATGCAACTATGCTGCATTTAGCAAACAATTTGTACTTTTGCAACGTTATTGCATATAGCATTTTTTATAAAGTTGATTGAGTTTAGGAACGGTTCAAAAATAACTTTACATTTTAAAATTGCAACTTATTGATTGTCAGTAGTGGTTTTAATTTTAATTGTCATTTTAATTGTCATTTATTCCTTATACAATACTGCAATTCAATTAGTCTGCAAACTTCACAATATTTAATGAATAAATTTTTCTTTCTGGTCATTTTGATTCCTATTATGATTGCCTGCTCTCCTAAGATAAACGATGCAGGTGTTGATTATTTTGCGCAAGCCAATGAGTTAAAAGCAGCTACGGATAGTATTCAATTGGCTATTAAAGAAGATTTACAAAATCTTCGCCAACAGCGAAATAGCCTTATGGTACAAGGGAAAGCTTTAACCGAAGCTGAATTGACCTTTATTGATGAAGTTAATGACATTATTGACATCCAAGGCAAACTGCAAGCCTATCAAGCAGATATTACTAAATCAGAAGGTGCTTATGAACCAAATGGTAAGGAATTACTCTATCTCAATCAGCAAGCCAATCAACTAATTACCCAAATTCAACAAAAGATAACAAAACTAAAAAAATGAGCAAGTTTATCAATAATAACATAGATTTCTGGGGCTTTTTAGCTTCTTTTTTATGTGCTTTGCATTGCGCCGCTGTACCGCTTATTTTATTATTTGGTTCACTCGGTAGCTTTGATTGGTTGGCCAATCATAAAGTGGAATTAGGATTCATTAGCCTAAGTATTATACTCGCTTATTGGTCTTTATGGACGAGTTATAAAAAACATCATAAGAAAAGGAAGGCAGTCAATATCGTGTTAGTTGGCTTTATTTTTTTAGGTGTTAGTCGCTTAGTACCCCATCATATTGGTGATATTTTAGTAGTTATTGGTGGGCTAATTGTCGCTTATGCGCATTATGTTAATTGGCGATTATTACAAGCTTGTAAACATTGTAAGCATCATGCTACTCCTACTAAAAAAAAGGATAAAAAAAAGATGGATCACTCAGAAAAAATGATTGTTTTAGAGGAGGTTTATTGATGATATTTTTATAGTTGCTGTTGCTGGTTATCAGTTAGATTCGTAACTAGGAAACTGACAACCGATAACTGACAACTTTTCAAATTAAACTGGTATTTATTTAATTCCTAGACCACCATCAACTCACTTCAAGCGCAACTTCTCTTTCTGTTGCACAAATTCTTCTTCCGTTAAATATCCTTTTGCTCGTAACTCACTTAATTTTTGTAGTTTTTCTAAGAAATCTGGTGGTGGAGCATCCATATCTATAGGCTTAGGAGGAGGCGTCTTTTTAGGCGCTTGTTGATTATTTTTCTTAGGTGGCATTTTTGCCCTTGTCGTAGGTCTTGATTTTCCGCCAATGCGGTAATTACTCGCAGCAAATTCTTTAAATTCAGGTTGCAATCTTAAAAAAGCTAAATCATCTGTTGCATTAATTTGTCGAGGAGGAATCCCAAAAGCTATCGCCGCATCTAAATGAATCAAGGCATTTTTGGTGTCTTCGACCATCGAATAACAACGAGCTAAATAAAAATGAACAGGTGCATCATCGTATTTTAGTTCATTTGCTTTAAGAAATTCTTCAATA
>CAZXYA010000287.1:0-11599 GCA_964644655.1 uncultured Saprospiraceae bacterium
TTTTTTGAATTGTCCTCCCGAGTAAAATTCTGATTCATGATGATTACCGTTTGTTGCGTTTATTTGCAATTAATAGCTCTTTCTTTTCATTTTGATATACAATATTTTATACATTGTATTTTAACACATTTTAAACTAGGGCTTAACCCAACAAAACCAGACTAGGAATTATTTCCCAGTCTGGATGTTGTTTATTTTACCCTTTTTGTTTATCTGCTGATGATTAATAGTGCTTCTTACCCAAGAATAATCATTAACCAATTTTCTATTTGGCAGACAATAGTGTCCTAGCTCAAATAATTCATAATGAATCACTTAAGTGCTATTATGTCTTCTCTAAAGTCCATGCCCGCTCTCATGAAGCAAGGCATGGTGGGAATTTAGGAAAACTTACATTTTATCGGTTGTAGGAAAAAAAGTCCCGACTATAAAAGTCGGGACAAAAGTATGGTAAAGACTATTCTTGCCGTTGTTGAGGTGTCTACTGCCCGACTATCCCAATAAATCGGGACTGTCAGCAATTAGACTAGAATATATGCCACAAGAAATCTGACACCTGACAGCAAAGCGGTCTGACATCTGACTTCTACAACATATTGTTATATCTTAATAGTTGCGAAAGGAAATATTAAGCATGAATGAGGAATAGCAGAATAGTCTTGTAAAATGGAGTTATAAATCTGGAGAGGAAAGAAAATTTAATGTTTTATATCGTACTTAACAGACTAAAGTCTAATATAAATCAAACTTTGGTATCATTTTAGTACTATTTGTAATATCGTTAAGAGTCCTCTCGCAGGACTTATGCTCCAAGCTAGGATACTTTTATCCTGGCTTTTTTTAATTTTTATACTTAAATCGGTCTATGGTATTTTTTGTAAAAAATAATAATTTATGCAATGGGGATTTAGTGGTAGCAAAGACGAAGAGGGAAAGATTCCAAGTGAACAAACAGTTAATGGAGGTTTAACTAATTGGTAGTATATTGGAAACATGTTGTCTATTATTAACCTATATTAATTGATGAGTTGATATCATATAACAAAAAAATTGGTACACTATCAATTAATAATAAAATGGAGGGTTTGCCTTATTTTTAATGATTCTTTTAGAAAAGCAGATTCTCTGGAAAGTTTAGTTGTAGTTGTAATGAAAGGGGAAGGAAAACAACTATTTGATATATACTCTTTTTGTAGTAGCCTTTAATTCTGAAACAAATATAGGGCAAACATCAACTTAAAATGAACAGTAGACCTAAAAAATGTGACAGGGCTTTAGTTTCTAAAAATCTAAAAAATAGGTATATCTAGCTACTTTCGCAATTAATTAGGTAGTATAACAAGTATTAAGTTACATCAATTTTCAACAAACGTGACGAAGTAACGAAAGTGATTTTATTCAATTATTTTTTTTTTTTATAAAAACCAGCCTTTTCAAGTTTAAAAAATAGCGTCTACTCCGAAAAGTATTTTTGCAAAATTTTATTTTGGAGATGAATGTAATTCCCCCTTTGAAGGGATGCAAGGGGGGGGTTGAGTGCTATTTCACATCCCCTTCGTCCTCTTTAAAGGGGAAACTAACCTCAGCGCAAAATTAAATTCTGTGTATGATTTAAATAGCTGACTTTTCGGAGTGAACTCAAAATAGTAAATCTAAAACAGGCATACTTTTAGTGGGATAAGGAATGATAAGAGAAATTTTAGAGGCAGCTTATTTCGCCCAATATATTTAAACAAGCTAATGAAGTTTTTGGCGCTACTTTTTATTTTAAGTTGTTTACCTTTTGGAGGTAAGGGACAAATTCTAGTTACGACTGGACAAATTCTAAGTACCGCAAAAAACCAACCCGAATTTCAATTACAAGAACGCAAATTAGATTTTCTAAAAAATACCCCTCACGAATTACCACTTATCAACCGCTGGGAATTCCGTACCCAAACACATGATTTAGATTTAACCGAGCAACGCATTTCTTTTAGGGTCCGTCCAAATAGCCGCAAAGAACGGCATAATCAACGACAACTTCACTTTTCTACCATCCAATATCATCAAGAAGTCACTAGAAAGGTCTTATTAAAAGGCGTTCAGCAACGTTATAATACCTGTCTGACTTTATTATTCGCCAAAAGAAGGAAGCAATTAATGATGGATTTAGAAATCGTTTATGGAAAATTATCTATACTATATGAGCAAAATGGCGATTTCGATGAAATGATGGACGCTGAAGAGGCGCAAGAAGCAATTGCACTAGAATTATTTGACTACGAACAGATAATTGGTCGATCTATCCGTAAAACGAAGTACTTCTTAAATAATAAAACGCCATTTGAAATAATTGTAACCGATTTTATTACTATTTCAGATGTAAAAGAAAGAATTACAACTATTAATCCAAACGAATTCATCACCAATCCAATACTGTCTTCCTTAGAAAATGAAATTAATTTAGTAGAAAAAGAATTGGCCGTAGAAACCGCAAAGCAAAAAAAATGGTTAAATTTTGCTCAATTTAGATATGGGGGTTCAAATTCTTTTACCCCCTTTAGAGAAACCTTTTCTATCGCCTTTGCTTTCTATCTACCTACAAAAGGAAATAACATTTTAAAAAAGAATAAGTTAGAATTGGATAGAATTGCAGCGGAAAACGATTGGGGTGAAGCCAATTATTATTTAGAAAAAGAACGAAAAAACTTATTACGAGACTTAAATAATAGGTTAGAAAAATATGAACAATTGACGCATAATTTGATTGCCATTCAAGATAAAATGACCAAAAGTTTTAGTGTTAAGAATACACCAAATTATGAAATACTTTCCTTAAAAACGAGGGGCCACTTATTGAGAAAAAATTTACGGCTCCATCAAATAGAAGAAAAAATATACCAAGCTTATTTGGATTGGCTCGCCATAACGGGGAAGATGATTCAATTGCCTTTGGTCAATTATTTAACGCCTGATTTAGAGCGATTTTAGTATCGAAACTCAGAAAGAATAACAATTTAACAATCAAGCCATCTAACAATCCTTCCTATTATAGTGACTCCATCCAAACAATTAAGTCATATAACTGATAAATAGCATATAAAACATACGAAACAAACACCATGCGCCGATTTTACACCTTCCTCTTTTTGTGGACCATTTCTTTTGCTTCTGCTACTAACTATTATGTATCCGCACAATTTGGAGCGAATAATAATAATGGGTTGAGTCCAGAAACGCCATTTTTTAATCTTCAAATAGCCGCCGATTTAACCGAACCTGGGGATACCGTTTTTATTATGAATGGTGTTTACTCTAATACTTCTACTAATAATGTGTTGAAAATTTGTAATTGGGGAGAAGAAGATGCTTGAAACCCTGCTAAAGATTATCTTTCGATTGAATTTGAAATACCGAATAATACTTCGGAGCAAGGGTTCTTAGAAATTTATAGTAGAAATGGACAAAAAATTCATCAGCAAACTATATCTACTACTGCTAATCGACACAACATACAGTTGGATGTTTCCCAATATATTTCAGGACTTTATTTAGCTAAAGTTCGAGTGGGTGATTATTGGGGGTATCGGAAGTTTGTGAAATAAGTGGAAAAAATGATGAACGATGAATTCGTTGAAAACACAAATGTACTCGCTAAAACACCTAAAATATTGATGGAATTTTAGCGCAAAAAAATCATAAATCATAGTTCATACATCATCCCTTACTTAAACAAAACTCTACCTTCCATACTCCCCGTAGCTTTACCATTTAAAATAGCAGCTTTGCCATTAACAAAAACATAGGTGATGCCTTCAGCTAGTTGGTAAGGATTCGTAAAGGTCGCCTTATCTCTAATTTTTTCTATATCAAAAATAGTGATGTCTGCAATAGCATTTTTTTTGAGTATCCCTCTATCTTTTATTTTAAAAACTTGTGCTGGCAAACTAGTCATACTACGAATAGCAGTTGGCAAATCAATCACTCCTTTCTCTATTACATAATGATGTATTTTTCTAGGAAAAGTGCCAAATGCCCTTGGATGTGGCACCCCTTTTCCCCATGTTGGGAAACTACCATCCGAACAGGTCATCGTCCAAGGTTGTTGCATAAAATTATGCACATCACTTTCTTGCATATTAAAAGAAACGATACCCACATTTGCTTGTTGAAGCATCTTTATAGCTGCATCTATAGGAGATACTTCCCATTTCTCAGCTATTTCTGCTAAATTTTTGCCTTCTACACTACTGTCTGGTGAAAAATAGCGAAATTGTATTCTTGCCGCCCCACCCCGTCTTGCTAAGTTTTTTTCCATATCCTGCTTCAATTGAGGCAATATTTTTGAGTTATTAAACCTAGTTAATAAAGAATCTCTTCCGCCATTTTGTGCCCAACGAGGTAATAATGCAGCGCCTAGACCTGTAGCCGAGGCAATATAAGGATATTGATCCGCATAAACTTCCAAACCTTCTTTTCTAGCTCTTTCAATGCGTTGAATTACCGCTTCCGAATATCCCCAAACTGGTGGGCCTAAAGCTTTGATATGAGTCACAACCGCTGGTAATTTTGCCTGCCTTGAGATTTCAATGACTTCATCTACCGCAGCTACTAAACTAACCGTATAATTGGATTCATCTCGAATATGGCTGGTATAAACCCCGCTATATTCCGCAACTATTTTGGATAATTCAATTAATTCAGTCGTATTGGAAAAACTTCCTGGTGAATAAAAAGGGCCTGTTGAAATACCATAAGCACCAGCTTTCATGGCTTGTCGCACCAAGGCTTTCATTTGTTCCATTTCAGCAGGTGTTGCCAGACGGTCGTCCATCCCTAAAACGGCTTGCCGAACCGAACCATGCCCAACCAACGGAATCGCATTAATCCCCAAACCATGTTCTAATAGATCCTTTTGTTGCTGTTGCAAATCCATTGGGCTTCTACCATCTGGATTGATAATAACAGTAGTTACTCCTTGCGCTAGTAATGGCTGTGCATGGCTTCTATCTTGCGCAATTAAGCCACCTGCTGCATGCGAATGTGGATCAATAAATCCAGGACTCACATAATTATCCTCGGCATCAATCATTTGAGTAGCTGTCGCTCCTTTTAAATCTCCAATGACCGCAATTCGATTATTTTTAATGGCTATGTCTGCTTTATACCATGGATTACCTGTCCCATCTAAAATGCGGCCGTTTTTGATGAGAATATCATATTGGGCATTTAGAAGGAATGGAATGATTAGAAAAAATAATGGGCCTATAGGAAGTTTTAAATACGAGGAGTTAAATGGATACATGTTAAATTGATGCTTTTGTCTAATTAAAAATAGAGTTGATTACCCTTCATAAACAGGCTTTCGCTTCTGCACAGTCGAAGCAAAAGCTTCTGTTATATCCGTAGAAAAAATCATAGCCGCATTCCAAATTTGCATATGCTTCAAACTTTCTTCTACAGAGTGGTCTCTTGTATATTGTAAAATTTGTTTAGATCCCCGGATGACTACAGGAGATTTACCAGCTATATTCTCCGCAATTTTAATCACTTCTTCCATCATTGTATCTTTATCCGCATAACAACGATTGACCAAACCTATTTTTTCTGCTTCTTGCCCATAAACATTTCTTCCTGTATAAGCCATTTCACAAGCCATGCCATAGGAAATAATTTTAGGTAAACGCTGCATCGTTCCTACATCCGCCACTAAGCCCATATCAACTTCTTTCACACAGAAATAGGCATCTTCTGTCGCATATCGCATGTCGCAGGCACTCACTACATCTACTCCCCCACCTACACAGGCTTTTTGAATCGCCGCAATAACAGGTTTTCTACATTTTTCAATAGCAGTAACGCAGTTTTGTAAGTATGCTAAATCTTCAATAAATTTTTCTCTTTTTCTAGCTTGGCATTTGATGTGATCTAAACCTGTTACATTCATCAGCATAGATAAATCAATCCCTGCACAAAAATGTTTGCCTTCGCCACTTAAGATAATACAACGGATTTCTGGATTTTTGTCGGCTTCCTCAAAAATAGCTTTCATATCCGCCCAAGCTTGTTGATTTAAGGAATTCGCTTTGTTTGGTCGATTAATGGCTACATGCGCAACGTTATTTATGATTTCAACTTTGAAAGTTTCGTAAGACATATTTTTAGTTATGTGTGATTAGTGATTAGAAGTTAGGGATGGAAAATTAGTATAAAAATACTAATTAGGCAAAAAAATTGGGGATTCTTTCAAGTGATTTTTTAATTCCATAATTTCATTCATAAAAAAAGGGCGACTGTCCTAAACAATCGCCCTATCGCACATCTATTTAAATCATTCTTACTCCTCCGAAAAAGAAGGTTCTACTTCATTATGAAAACTTGGCGTTACACTTGGTTGAAAACCAATGGTCCGTTGTGGCGTACCCTGTGGCAAAGCCACTAACTTCTCTGCTTGTCTTCTAATCGCATTATTCGCTTTCGCAGACACACCTTTCCATAATAAGGCAAAAGTAGAAGGATGTTTTTCGATTTCCTCATATTCAATCGTAATCCCACTTCCTCTACGGAAAACTTCCACGGTAATGATACAAAAGAAAGCCAAGATAATCGTAAAGCCTACCAGTCCTGAGAATAAACCACCCCAAAAATTGGCTACCTTTAATTGTGAATCCGCTTTTTTAGATTGTACAACATTGGCATTGGCAATATTTCTATCCAAGCGCCTTTGTTCTTTATCAATTGCTTTTTGCCGACTCGTTTTCCATACCGCAATTCGCTGACTGTGCTTTTCATTGAGCGCTGCTAATTTATTATTTTTGGCAGTCGTCAATGCGGCTGCGCTTGCTTTATGTTTTTTAGCTTGACTATTCGCCCAACTAGCACCTTTTCGTGCTTTTTGTTCGTAGCCTTCTGCTTTTAATAAAGCTTCCTTTGCTCTAGCATCATATTGTTTATCCAAACTTTCGACCGTTCTTAAATGACTGTCTTCTAGTAATTTTAAATCTTGAGCAAAACGCTTGTCTACTCGATCTATCCGAGTCTGGTATTCTTGATTCAATCGACTATGGTCAATTTCAATGGTATTCAAGGTTGCTTTGGAGGTAAACGTATGATGAATCCCATTAGTTGATAAATTAAAGGATAATATCCCAAGACCAATCGTCATTGCTGCTACAATACCAAATAAGGCTTTATACCAAAAACTCTGTAATCGTTTCCAGACCAATGCCCGGGTCAATACTTGTAAAAATTTGCGTCCTCCTAATTCTAGGACGGCTACCACCAAAATAACGGCGATAATGGATAATGCAATAGATACTGCTTTGGTCACTCCTGCTAATTCACTTTGCATGATGAACCAAACAGTTACTGCCTCTGTCAACGCACTAATCACCTGCGCAATTTTTCCAGTCAAATCCATGCTGGGAATAATTGGGCGAAACAGGTCGTAGAATTCTCTGTTGGTGGCATGAGATTCTACCTGTTTTAATCTAGTATTCTGATTCATGTTAAAAAATTGTTTGATTGTTAAAATTGTTTGATTGTTATCCTTCTTACAGTTGAACAACAATTAAAAATTTTATCAATTTTGAAAAATAGACTAAACAGATGGTAAGTACCTAGATGAGAAATCAATAAATGGGAACTAACTTTATTTCAAACCTGCCTACCGGCAGGCAGGCAACAACAGTTATAAATCCTTTACTTTTTTCCCTTTTCTTCCCTGCACTTTATTCCGAAAGATACCGAACAATGCTAAATGATTTGCTCTATTTTACGAGTTCATCGTTCATCATTTATCGTTCATCATTCTCTTCAACTGCTAGTCGGTTAAAAGAAATTACGCCTTTTAGACGAAAAATAGCACAAAAGTAACATTTGTAACTAAAGTAAAGTTTATTATATTTGTATTAAAATTAGCGGATATTAGCAAAAAACGAGAGAAGTTGAAGAAAACACATCATTTTTTAGATGAATAAAACAGCAACTTAATTAATTTTTCCACATCTAAAATGTAGAAAATGTTAGCGATTTCGCATATTTCTCTTTCAAAATGTGAATAACTAGGTGTTTTTTGCTAGTTACTAACAGTCAAATGTGGATAACATTAATAACTTTAAGAAAAAAGAAAATTATGGCTATTATTTTAAAAGTATTACGAGTTTGTGTACCAAAACACCAAACAGCAAAGCTTAATGCTGTTAAAAAAGGGTTAAAAATGCAGATTTATATTGAAAAATTAATTGAGGCAGATGAGAAAGGGTTGATTGATTGGGACAAGTTGGGAAATCAAGATTAGTCAATGATGGCTTTGATTTGTTTTTAAATAAACTCCGTTCAGAAAAGTTCGTAAATTGAGTATTTGACTAACTAAGTACTCAGACATAATTAGTTTTAATTTTCAGACAGGATTACAAGATTTACATGATTTTGATTTTCAATGAGTTAAATCCTGTCAAAAGAAATATAAAGATAATTTTGTCCAGCTACTTATAGGGCGTTAGGTTGAAAATTGATATTATTCAATTATTAACTTGTTTAGAATCCGTGTTATCAAACATCTGTGTTATAATCACAGCTCAAAGAGCTATGTTACCTCGATGTTACAAATCAGACATCATCCAAAGCATCCAATTCGGCATTAGCAAAACTATCCACCAGTACGTTTTTCTTCACAAAATTGCACCAAGTACAGTTGGGTTCTCCACAGCCTTCATAAAAATCATGTGCTTGTATTTTCTGGTAGGTACTTACAACTAAATCCCCAATGAGTTGGGTATGTTCTTCGTTAATGCTAATCTTTTTGCTAGCTAATTGTCCTGAAGGATCAGGATCGACATAAAAAATTTCCCCACTTGCTACTTTTTGCGCATTGGGTCGGTTGGCTTCAAATAGTAATTTATAAAAAACTAACTGTCGCCAATAAGTACCTCCGTAAGGTTTAGAAGCAGTAGGACTTGCTAATTTTGCTGGATTATGACTCCCCGTTTTATAATCTACCACATGGGCTGTTTCTTTAGTTAATTCTATTTTATCAATTACGCCTGTGAGTGGCACTCCCCGATAATTCGTATTTTTAATAGGATGTTCGACCAAAGCATGCTTTGACCAAGTTGGTAAAAAATCCGTGTAAATCCGTTTTAGGTTCGCTCTCCCTAAAGCGACTCTTCGATCGTATTCTTTATTGGTAAAATATCCTTTCTGTCTTTTCATTTCCTGATTAAAATAACCCAGTAAATATTTTTGTGCAGGGTAACTATCATTTTCTGATCGCCTCATTTTTTCAAATAAAACCATCAAAGCATGATGGATAGCTAAACCATAGGCTGCCGCCTCAGAAGTTACAGAAGGAACTTGTAAGACTTTCTCGTAATAAAAACTCAAAGGACAACGCAAATAGGCATTCAAAGAAGAAATACTTAATTTAAAATCTACTAATAATTCATCTACTACTGCTTTTTGAATGGGTTCTATTTGTGGTTCTTTGCTTTCTGAAAGAATGGTTTCATAGGCACTTAACAAAGCATTTTGGCTAACCGTTTTTTCTTGAATGTCAATCGGATAATTTGCTAATATTTCATCTAAGAATTGCGTTCGACGCAAAAACTTACCATTATTATTCGTTTGCGCATAGGAAATAGTCAAGTATTCTTTAGCACGAGTAATCGCTACATAAAATAATCTTCGCCTCGCCTCCATCGCATCTTCTTCCCCCGAATAAGTAAGTGTATCAGGTAAAGCGAATTGAAAAGGGGCTGCTTTACCAGGTTCCCAATAATCTTTCACCGCATCTAAGATAAAAACAGCTCTATATTCTAAGCCCTTCGAACTATGTGCCGTCACAAAATTGACCCCTGCCCAAGCCTGTTCTGTTTTTTGTACGCCTACGGTCAAGTAATTGGCATCCATTTTACCCAACACTTCTAATAAACCATCCAACCGCATTCGAGGTTTTCGATCTACTTCTATTCTAATGAAATTCATCAGCGTAGAAAGTACCTGTAATCCCCAGGCTTGATTGGTTTGAGATAAAATATGTTTTAGTAAGCCGCTGCGATTGACTAGCCGTTCTACTAATAAGTTTAAAGAAATATTTCGATAATTATCAATGGTCTGATTTAGTAACTGAGCAAAATCAAGAATACGGGGTATTGCTGTTAAATTCAAACTATTCAATAAGAGCTCATCAGAAATAGTATCTCTCCATTTCGCCTCATAATTACCTGCTAAGTAACGGCTTATTTTAATCAAGTCAGCATGCGGTATTTCTAAAAAATTAAAATGCAAGATTTGAAATAGTAAATGTTCTCCATTATATATTCGTTTGTATTCCAGATTAATATACTCTAATAAAAAACGTAAATTTTCTATCATTGGTAAATCTAGAATATTGACTTTGCGTTTGGTTTGATAGGGAATACCTTTCTTTTCCAGTAATTCTATTAGGTTTCTAGCTTGCCGATGCCTCGCATAAATAACTGCCATCTCTTCATACAAAATACCTTTTTGATGCAATTTTTTGATGGCTGTCATAATTGCTGTTTCTTCCTGCATCCGATTTGGATAAGTAATTATTGCGGGCTTAACCTTTGTTTTTAAAAATTGAGGATGATAGGCAATAATATTTTTATCAACCTTTAATGCTCTAGAAATTCGCTTTTGGTTTTTATCAATTAGGACCTTGGCAATATCCAGTACCCGCTGCGAGGAACGATAATTATTTTTTAGAAAAACAACTTTTAAATGTTCCTTATATTGCTGATGAAAATCCACCAAATTTTTCAATCTGGCTCCTTGAAATTCGTAAATAGACTGATCATCATCGCCTACAATAAAGATGTTGGGGTTTTCCCAATAAGCAATTAATTGTTGTAAAATTTGATTTTGTGCACCGCTTGTATCTTGATATTCATCTACTAAAAGGTATAAATATTGCTCTTGGTAAAAACGTAATAATTTTTCAAATCGACCAAATTCTCGAATCACCCAAAGCAGCATATCTTCGTAATCATAGCGTCGGTTGCTTTGTAAGATCCGAACATATTCATCAAAAAGGCTCGCTGCTGACCATAGTCGCTCCATTTTCTCCGTTTCCTTCTTGAGTTTTCCTTCTTTGACCTCTCCTTTTTGGTAACGCCCTGCTTTTCTTTGGTAAATATAATCTGTTCTTTTAGGTAATTCCGCTAAATAATCCTTAATTTTTTGATGTAAAAAAGCTTCGGTCCAATTTTCCTTTTTCATCATTTGAAAAAGATTATGGAGGTGCTTTTCATAAAAATAAATATCTCTCCTACCTCTTTTTAAGGGATGATCTAATGGTAAAATATCAATCATTTTACGGATAAATTCTACCCGTTCTAAATCACTTAAGGGTTCTAATTTTTGAATGCCAAATAACTCTAAATTTTCTTGAATAACTTTATTACAAAAAGAATGGAAAGTATAAATATGGACATTATGTGCCTCAGGGCCAATGAATTGCAATAAACGCTCTCGCATGGCATGTGCGCCCGCATCAGTAAAAGTTAGACATAAAATATTAAAAGGCTGAGTATCTGTTTCGGCTAAAATGCGCCCAATTCTAGCAGAGAGAATATGCGTTTTACCTGTTCCCGGA
>CAZXYA010000288.1:0-11561 GCA_964644655.1 uncultured Saprospiraceae bacterium
ACTTATTTTACTGATTATTAGTCGATTATGAGTTTTCTTCCAAGAACTAAGTATACAGTATAACAAAGTTTCTTTATGTTAACCTCGCCCGCTTCGCGGGCTCGGTGAGAGGCTCTTAAGGGGGCAATAATTTAAGATTTCCAACGGAAATCTTAAATTATTGCCCCCTTAAAATCTCTTTTAGTAGCAGCAAAGCTGCGCTCGGGGGACACGTCAAAAGTTTAAATTACAGAGTAGTACTATGAAAAAAATGAACTCAACATACTTACCTTTCCTGCAAATCACCGACTACTTTTACCAAATTCAATCCCATACATTCTTTCCTTCACGGCTTGCACCGTTTTTATTTGCTGTTGATTATACCGCATAGAAGAGGCCTGTTCTATTAAAAAATCGTAGGTATTCTCTTTTAATTCCACAGAATCTGCAAAAATATGAGCAGGTCCAAATTCTGATTTTTTTTGAAAAGCCGTAAAAGCTAATTTATTGTTTAGTAATAAACTGCCAACAATATTAATCGTTGATTGATCTTTACTAGCTACGCCAATTTCGCTGTATTTGATAATACAATTCTTAGCAGATAATTGACTATCCTCTCCTGCACTCAAACCTTTATCTCCTGCTAAATTAACGAGCACATTCTCCACTTCAATATTCGCATTAGAGACATCAATCGCATCGTTCCCAATTTTATCAAAAAAGCAATTCCTTATCTGCCCTTTTACAAAATCCCCATCAAAAGCATCTGCATAAATATCAGTAAAAACAACATCTTCTAATTCAAAATAACTGCTAATAATATTCAAGGCATCCTCACATCTATTTTTTGTAAAGGCACTATGTTTGATTTTGACGGGCGCTTGATAAAAATTAACTGCTCCACTTATCACCCAACCAGGTCTTTTGGAATTAGACAATTGAGTAAATTTACAGTATTCTATCAAGGAAGTATCTTGCGTATTTAAGACGAGTAGCCCTTCTCCTGCATTCGTAGAGGAAGTAAAATTAATTGGTGCATCTTTTTGACCAATTAATCGCACAGGGGAAAAAGAGATAATCATCGTATTGCCGTGTAATAAATCTATCTGTGTGTCTCCACTCATATAAAAAGTATAGCCAGCGGGAATGATTAATGGTTTGGTTAACCGCCAAGTACCCGGTTTACAAGTAATCGTGCGGTTAATTTCATCAACTATTAGAAATTTAAAAACTTTCAAATTGGCTTTTTGCTTTAATAATACCACCTCACTTGCTTCAATACCTGCTTCTGTCCAAGGTAAGATAGGGGAAGTCAATATTTTTTCTGTCCCTAAAACCCTATAATTAAGGGCTATTTTTTCAATATCTTGACTTAAGTTAAAGTCTGATTTCCTTTTTTTCTTATTCACAAAAAGTCGTTGATAGGCATTATTTAGTGGAATTTTGACCGTTTTTCTAGTATGACCTTCTACTAAAATTGCAGTATCTACACGACCAAATTTCCGTCCATCACTTGTGGCTAACCCTAGAATTTGTAAGGGGAATTTTCGGTGATTTTCTATACTTAATGCGATTGCATCTTTTGTCTGTTCTTCAAAAAAGACATTTAATGCATTTACTGGATGAAGTGCTTGTTGGATAACGTATTGATTATTCAAAAATACTTTTTCCTCCCATTGATAGTCGGGAAAATTTTGCTGCATCAAATCTACTGTTTGAGCTAATTTTGGAAAATGGAGTATTTTTTTCAAATACTCCTCTTTACTGACTGCTTCTAAGGCTTTTGTGTAAGCCGCTAGGTAAGCCAGATCTTTTTCTCCATTTCTATAAAAATAAGGATAGAAAGTTTTTAATCCTGCATTGCCATCAAAAGCAATTGGTTCTAATAATGCGGTAATCGGATTATAATAAACGCGATAATTATGGGCAATTAACCCATGATCTGCCCCCAATAAATTACTGATGGCATTATATTTCGCTAATAATTGGACATCAAATACTTCGCTAATCTTTTTTTTACCAGTAACATAATCCTTAAATAATCTTCGACCAATCGCTAATTGCTTAGACAGCCCAACATCTTGTATAATACTACTTTCGGCAAAAGGTAAAATTTTAGCTTCTGGATAATTAAAATGATCTACATAATCCAGTTCCCAGCCATTTAATCCCGTTTTGTTAAAATTCGCTCGTTCCTCCCATAAAGGATCTTCGTCAATTTTTAGAATTAATCCTAACTTTCGTTGATTGCGCTCTATTAGATATTTATCGAAAAATTCTTCTAAAGCATACATACCTAAATCTTTGGTAATGGTATTTGTCGGTGATTCCACTTTTAATTTCACTTTTACAAAATGGTATTGTAAACTCAAAATACCTTCCTGCTTCATTAATTGATGAAACAGCCATTCGCCTGCATAATTTCTAGTTTTGGGATGATGTAACGAAAATTTCCGCATCCCTAATAGCGTTTTATTCTTGGCTAATTTTACTCGAAAAGACCAATTATCACCAATTAAATGGTCCGTCCAATCCCCTTTAAGTCGAATTTCACTTTTAACCAATTGGTTTTGAAAAGCAATTTCTGCAGGAACTAAATCATTTTCGTCTGTTCGTAAGACCTTAGCTGCAAGTGCTGCTGCTCGTTTTTGTTGGAGCAGATCATAATGCTCCTGCGATATAGTAATGGTAACTTGTTGTAGTTGATTGGTATAATAAATGTCCCCTTTAGATAGTGGATTCTCCGTGGCAAAAAAATCATAAGAATAACTTAAAACACGTTCTTCTTTTTCTTCTATAATAAATAGACTAAGCCCTCTTTTAGTAGTATTAAATACTTTTCCTGCCATTTCTAATCGGCTAAAACTTCCACTTTCTAAACCTCCACTACTAATGGTTATACCTTGATAAGTCAATCGAGCTGCCTCATTTTCTCCACTTTTCTCTTCTATAAAAACGCCATTTTTATAGACGCCTACATAAGAGGAACGAAAAGCAAGTTGGCTTAATGTCTTACCATTTTTGTCTTGAAAAAATGCCCGTGTTTTTTCCCCTAATTTAGTCGCTGCATCGTCATTGACACTAAAAAAAATGAGTTTATCTTTATGTTGTACTAATAAATCTGGTAGTGTTAATTCTGTGGATAAGGTAGTTATTAACGGCTTCTTTTCAGATAATGCTGAAGCCTTCCAATTAGCATACCATTGGTAGCCAATTAATAGACCAATTAATAAAGTAAAAAGAAAGAAAATTTCTTTAAAAGTCTGGCGATTATTAGCGTTTTTTATATCCATTCCCTTATTATTTAGGCCAGCTCTATGAAGCTAAAGGTAATTGCTGGATATTTTTCTTGCAATTGCTCTTTGGTTGTCAATAAGTTATCTATATCAGCAAAATGAACGGCAAAAGAAACCTCTGTTACGGCTGCTGTTTCTTCGATTCGATTTAAACTTAATTGAGTAGCTCCATTTTCTATTAATCCGATAATTGATTTTAAGTCGTTTTTATGAGCACTATCCAATTGAATAATTAAATTTTGCAGCGTATCTACTGTTCGTTTTCTATTCAATAATAGAATAACTGCTGCCAAACAGAAAGTACCAACGATTGTTACTAATAATTGTCCTGCGCCAATCCCCAAACCAATACCAATGACCATAAAAAAATAAGCTAATTCTTCGGGTTCTTTAATGGCGGTTCTAAAACGAACAATAGACAATGCGCCTACCAAGCCTAAGGAAAGTGCTAAGGATGATTTTACGATGGTAATAATCAACATGGTCGTCAAGGCGATTAACGCAAAGTTTCTAGCCAATGCTTTCCTATTGGATAAAGCGTTGCCAAATCGCACATAGCAAAAGCCAATGATTAAGGAAAGTAGGGTGGTTAAAACTACTTTTATTAAAAAAGTAAATAAATCAATGGGTTCACTTTCCCCCGCAAATAAATTTTGGAGGAACTCCAGTTCTTTGTCCATAGATCAATTGAATATTAAATATATTGTAAACAGCAAAGATAGGAAAAGGAATAGATTAAGCGTAGGAATAATTAGTTTTGCCATATTAATCGACAAATTTTATAATAGGAAGATTTGACGAATTTACTGGGATGGTTGACTTTTTCGTCCCAATAGATGCGCTGACCCTTAGTCCTACGCCCCAGCGCTATGCTAAATAGTTACGAAAACTCTTTTATTTAATCTCCTAAAAATTAAGTTTTCTGCTTTGCTAAACTTACCTTTGGTTTTGTTCTATAATGCTAAGGGTTGCTTGGTGAAATTTCGGATAAAAAGAGCAAGCAGCACTTAGTGTTATAGACATTTACAACAATTTAGACATTCAACAGGTTATCATTATATGCCAAAATTATACGACAATCACGGACGAATCATCAATTATGTGCGCCTAGCGGTCACCGATCGTTGCAATTTGCGGTGTTTTTATTGTATGCCTGAAGAAGGAATCAAATATGTACCACAAAAAGCCTTATTGACTTATGAAGAAATGGAACGTACCATTCGTTTGTTAGTATCTATGGGGATTAATAAGGTACGAATTACGGGCGGGGAACCTTTTGTTCGGAAGAATATGATGGATTTTTTGACCACTTTAAGTCAAATAGATGGGCTGGAACGGATTAATTTAACGACTAATGGCACTCTAACCGCACCATTAATTCCAGATTTAAAAAAATTAGGCATTCGGACGGTTAACTTAAGTTTAGATTGTTTGGATAAGGAGCGATTTTTTGAAATTACTCGACGAGATGAATATGATAATGTGATGCATACTTTTCAACAATTATTATCGCATGGTATAGAAACGAAAATCAATGCGGTCGTTATGGAAGGAAAGAATATTGATGATTTAATTCCAATGGTACAACTGACTAAAGATAACCCAGTAAGCATTCGTTTCATAGAAGAAATGCCATTTAATGGAGAAGGAGCGCATTATCAAAAATTAACTTGGAATCATAAAAAAATATTAGCTCACTTAAAAACAACTTTCCCCAATATCCAAAAACTACCAGACCCGCCTAACTCTACCGCACAACATTATCAGATCCCTGGCCACCGAGGCAATATTGGCATTATTGCCGCATATAGTCGTACTTTTTGTGGTTCTTGCAATCGAATTAGAATTACGCCAAAAGGGATGTTAAAGACCTGTTTATATGATGATGGCGTTTTTAATATTCGAGATATTATTCGTTCTGGCGCTAGTGATAATCAATTAAAAGATACTTTTTTAGAAGCTTTAGGCAATCGAGCAAAAGATGGTTTTGAGGCTGAAAAAAAGCGAAATTTCGGTTTGCCAATTACAGAATCAATGGCGTCTATTGGTGGATAAAACAAATGGTAATAAATTTTTATTTAAAGAATACGAATAAAAAAATATTATATTAAATTAATAAACAACACTATACGAAATTCTTATTAATTAGAAACTGTCTTTATTTTGAATAGTTAAAATACGCTCATCTCTAGCATAGTTCTTGCTATTTCTATCCTATAATCTATTCCCTACATCAACCCTCCCATATAAAATATACTTCATCAGGTTAGGAAGTGTACAATTTTGAAAGATGTATTTTGTTTCTATACGAAGCAGACCGCAGCCTAATAGCCTTAGCTATTAAGGCGAGGCTCTAATGAAGTATAGGAGCAAAAGACGCTTTCAAAAAGTTCAATTCTTACCCTGATGAAGTATACACAAACACCTATATTGGTTTATTGCAATATTCTTGCCTTCAAAAGCAATTATAATGAACACTTACTTTCAACACTTATTTAACACGGGGATTACCACGGATCTTTCACTATCCGAAAGAAGAACCATTCGTTTTATTAATTTCTCTTTGTTGTTTGGCTTAATATTTTGTCTTAGCTCTTTTTTTGTTAATCTATTTTTGATGGGGCAGAAAGAAAGTTTATTGCCGCTACTATTTTCTTTTCTATTTGGTATTGGCTTCTATTACCAAAAACAACATCGCTTTGCATGGACTAAATTCTTTGCGCTTTCCATAGCTATTTTAGGGGTAATGATTTCCTGTTGGGTCTTTGGCTTAAAGGGGTATCCTTACTTTATGTTTTTATTAACCATTTCCGTAGGTATGGTTTTCTATCCAGCCAAAAAGCAGCAGTTTAAATTATTAGGATTGCATCTGGTTTGCTTAATTATAACTTTAGGGCTGACTCCTTTTATCACTCCTGTATTAGAAGTTCCTTTACCATTTACTTTTGGCTTATTAACTTTCCTTTTTGTATTGCTATTATTATTTTTTATCATTTATACCTATACCAACGAAAATCAAAATTTTGAATTACAAACCAATCAACTCGTTCATTCACTTCAGGAACAGAAAACACAAATAGAACAGCAAAGTAATGATTTGAAATTAGCTAATAAGCGCTTACAAAAAGAAATCAAAGAAAAGAATTTGGTTCAAACAAGACTAGAAATCGCCAATGAAAAATTGAAGCAATTTACTTACGTGGCTTCTCATGACTTAAAAGAACCTTTGCGTTCTATTGGTGGCTTTTCTTCTTTATTGGAAAGAGAATTAAAAGAGGACTTAAGTGAATCTAGTGAACAATATCTTCAATTTATTAAGGGTGGTATAAAAAGAATGACGACGATGTTGGATGATTTATTAGTTTATTCTAGAATTACGAATGCTGCTGACCTTGCAAAAATGCCCATCGACCTAAATCAATTAATGGTCAACTTAAAAAGGAATTTAAACTATTTACTTCAAAAAAGTAATGGAACTATTATCATTGAACATTCCTTGCCGATTATTTATGGTTGCCCAACTCAAATTAATCAGCTCTTTCAAAATATAATTGGTAATGGCTTAAAATTTAAGGGAGAAAAAGACGCTATTATTAATATTTCTTATAGAGAAGAAAAAGATGCTTATATTTTTGCTATCAAGGATAATGGTATTGGAATTCCAGAAAAGCAACAATCCAAAATTTTTACCGCTTTTCATCGACTAGATAAAAATAAATATGAAGGTTCAGGCATTGGATTGGCTACTTGTGAGAAGGTGATTGATAATCATGATGGAAAAATTTGGCTGGAATCTAAATTAGGGGAAGGCACTACTTTTTATTTTTCTATTGCGAAATAGGGGGAGTTATTTAGGTATAGGGATGTAGAGGTGCAGAGGTAGGCTGATCAGAATTTGGGATAAAGTTCCTCGGAAAATCTTAATTCAGAAATCATACATCTTACATCGTAAATCTATCTAGTTTTTACGGGACAGATTTATGATGTAAGATGTATGAACTATGATTTAAGATTTATGATTTTTTCGCCCTAGAACAAAATAGTTAAGTTGTCGAAAAATACGGGGAGAAAAAATGGCTATACCTCCCTAATTCTGAAGAGCCTAGTTTGATGGTATGATTTTGTTAAGAAGAGAGTACTGAAACAACTAGGAAAAAGCCCATTCCTCTAATGAAGAATAGGCTTTTGGATATTTTGAAGATAATAATTTGATTTAAACTGAAATGAATAGACTTATTTCCCGCCTTTCAATTCTCCCTGCCAAGCTTTCAATTTCTCCCGTTCTCCTTTAGCGGCCAATTTAGCTTGTGCAGCCCATGTTTTTGGATCGTGCATTTTGAATCGGTTACCAGCATCAGTTAATACTTTTTTCAAAGTTTTAATAGGTGCTTTTGATAAATCAGCAAAAGTGATGATGCCTGCCTCATTCAATAAACCTGCAATTTTTGGACCGATGCCTTCTACTTTCTTCAAGTCGTCCGCTTTAGCTGTCTTTTTAGTCGCTTTTTTTGCTGCTGCTTTTTTAGGCTTTGCTGTAGTATCTGCTTTTGCTGTGGCTTTTCCTTTTGCTGCAGGTACTACTACCACACAGTTATCTACGTTATAAGGTGCAGGTACATAATTATCTGCCGCCCAATCGTTTGCCCAAACTCCATTATCTCCTTTATAACGGAATTCATAAGTTTTGCCAGCAGCTAAATTTAGAGTAGCAGTATAATTCTTTTTGTTGGCTTTCATAATAGGTGCTGTTGCCCAGTCCCAGTTATTGAATTCTCCTAGAATTCTAACTTCTTTTGCACCAGCTATAGCTTCGATAGGTAAGGTAAAGGTTATTTTTGCAATCGGTTTAGACTTTAAGATTTCTTTTTTTAACATTTTAGTAGATTATTTTAGTTAGAAAATTCACCCAAAGTTAGTGTGAATTTTACAGTAAGTAAATAGGCACTTCAAAAATATTAATATAAATAATTGATTATCAGTAGGTAAGAAATAGGTACTATAAGGAGATTATTAGTTTTTCTTTTGTATTTGATGCTAGAACTGAATTTCTTCTTATCTTTTGTTAAGTAAGCCAAATAAAATTTGCTTTATGATTTAATAGAGTTTTTATAAAAAAAATTGAAAAAAAGTAAATTTTATTTGGAATCCTGCTGTTTTATACAGGAGTAAGGATATTTTGCTTTTTTATTCTCCTATTCTTTGATATTTAAGCTCGCAGCCATCTGTACAGATAAGGGTTCTAGGACTTAAAATAATAACTTCATTTTCTTCTTGTAAAGCTAGTGCTCTGTAATTTAATTTTTTAAAACTTTTGACGTGTCCTCCGAGCGCAGCTTTGCTGCTACTCTGAGAGGATTTAAAGGGAGCGATTATTTGAGTTTTACAACGGAAAACTCAAATAATCGTTCCCTAAAGAACCCTTTGACGAGCTGCCGCAGGCAGCGGAGGCAGAATTGTAATTTATTTGTGTCGAAGAACTTAAGTACTCAATAAATCATTGGTAGCCCCCATTCATCCGAATTGACGTAAGGATTAGTTTGGCAGAAGATTAGGCAGAGTTAATTTTTTTGTTTAACAGATTTAGTAAAAGAATGACTTTCATTTTTACCTGTTTTTGAAAACTTATGAATACTTCTAGCATGACTATTTAAAGCAATCACTTCACTAAATTTATCAGTCTTATTTAATCGGTAGGCTAAGCCAATGGGATTTTTGTATTCATCTAATAATATTTTTAGTTCAAATACTTCAAAATGTCGAAGTTTTATTTTCCAATCTAAGCCATTAAAAAGACCGACATTCAGGTTAAGCCGTTCGATTTTTCCTGCATTTCTATTCACTTTTTCAGTTAAACTAAAGCCATAAAACCGAATACTTTCTAGAAAGGAAGAAACCATTTTTTTATTAGCTGTATTTCTTAATACAAATAACTGGGATTGTTTGTTAGCCAATTTAGTTTTTACGGGTAAGGATGTAACAGTATCTGTGGTAGCTATTGATGAATTTGTACTAGGCGTTTTAGTGACTGCTACCTTTTTTGGAATAGGGGTTTCTGAAGTGACTATTTTTGATTTTATACTACTCGTTTTTGCTACAGTAGTATTGCTTGTAGGTTTAGCTATTTTTTTAGGTTGTTCTATTGATAGGACTTCTTTTTTTTGCTCCTTTTTGTTGGTTAAATTGACTTCTGTGTTATTTTTTTTATGAGGAGTTTCTAGCGTTTTCCGTTGAATATCCTTTTTAATAAGTTGATTATTAATTGCCTCTGAAGTAGCAACTAATTTTTCTTTTTCATTAATTTTTTGGTCAATTATAACAGATTCCTCTATTTCTGTTATAGGAGATGATTGTTCAATTGTTGAAGGATTTAGCCATAAGAAACCTGCGATAACTAAACTACTGATAATTGTCATAAGTAGGGTATTTAAGCTAAAGTATTTGAAATATAATTTTGGCGAACTTGTCGTAATAGGTGCAGTTACTACTGCTTTTTCAAAATTAGTAGCAACTTCTTCAAAAGACCGTTTCGGTGTTTCATTTCTTGCTGCTTTAAATAGTTTATTGATATATTTTTCTTCTTCTGTCATTATATACGATCGTTAATTATTTTAAAGAATTATTGAATTCCATTTTCCTAATGATTGCTGCCAAAGCAGTTCTTCCTCTTGCCAATCGCTGTTTAACTGCCGATTGACCACTATTTTGTAATTCCATAATTTCTTTAATGCTAAAACCTGTGATTTCAAAAAGAATAAGTGCTTCTCTTTGTTTGTCAGGCAATTGTGCTAATGCTTGATGTAAGCGTTCTACTTCAAATTGTCGCTCAATTTGTTGCGTGGGATCTGCGTAATTTTGTAGGAACAATTCGTCTTCTACGGTTGCTGGTTTATGTTTTCGATAAGCATTGGCTAATAATCGAGTACTAATGCCAATCAAGAAAGATAAAAATGCGCCTTCGCTTTTAAATTGATCCATTTTATTATAGGCAACTAACAACGTTTCATTCATCAAATCTTCATAAGGCATATCGTAATACGCACGGGCACGACAGAATCGTTCAAACCGATGGTGGACAGGTTTGTAAAGCGCTAAAAAATATTGTTGATTGTCTTTACTCATGTATTTTTCCTATGGTGTTCATACCGTAGGTGTTTTAAAGATAGGAAAAGTTACATTGGCTTGAAAAAATATATTTTGAGGAATGGATTATGACTAGCTATAAACTTGATAGCTCTGGAAGTAATTTTTGGATAATCTAGAGCTTCCAGAACTCCAAGTTCTATTGATTACCCACAGAATAAGGTTTAGTCCCTTTGGGGACTGTACCTGCTTACCGGCAGGCAGGTAACTTCCTAAAATTTGGGTAGCTTATTTATTACCTGCTCCCTAAATAATTGAAAATTCCTTAACGACTTCAATAAATTGCCCGTCTTTTTGCACAGTTGCCATAATAGAAAAAAGTCCACCTCTTTTTAATTTTTTAATCATTTTTTCCATATCGCTAGTTACTTTACCATTACTTGCCTTTCGACTGAGTTTTTTATTCTTGCCATAAGAAAATTGTAATTCACTAATCGTCATATTCATTCCATCTGTATTATACACGGTAATCGGTTGATTTAGATTTTTTTTCAACGCTTTTTTGCTGACCTCATATTCATTTAATTGTCCCCATACTAATTTATACCCTGTTTCTGTATCAACCCCATTTTCTTTAAAATAAAAATGAATCGGTAAATCAAGTGCGACTTTTACAGGATGTCCTTTATGAAATGCGGGTTCCCATCGGGGCATGGTTTTTAACATCGCTAAAGCTGCCGTTCCACAACCTCCACCAATATCTTTTAACAATTGTGGTTGTTGTACATAGCCTTGTTCATCCACTATAAATCGTACATAAACGGCTCCTTCTATATTGGCATCTTTAGCTTCTTGGGGATAAATAATATGATTGAAAATATACGTTTTGACTGCTTCATCCGAACATTTTTTTCTTTCCTTGGAATTGACAAGATAAGCCGTACAACCAGGAAAATAAGGCATTCTCTCTGCATTGATAAAAATAGAATCTGGGAATTGTGCGAATAGGGGGGAGGAAAAGCAAATACCAATTAATAGAATAAATAGTGCTTTAGGAGACATAGCCTGTTGTTTATTTTGTTCATTATAGAAATTTAGTTTTCTACATTATAGTGTAACAAAAGTTTTTTATCATTTTGACATGTCCCCCGAGCGCAGCTTTGCTGCTACTAAATAGGATTTTAAGGGAGCGAAAATTTGATTTTC
>CAZXYA010000289.1:0-11560 GCA_964644655.1 uncultured Saprospiraceae bacterium
ACTCCAAAGAATTTTTTATCCAAAAAGCAGCAGGTTGGGCATTAAGAGAATATTCCAAAACAGATTGGGAATTGGTGCTAGATTTTATTGAAAATAATGACTTAGCACCTTTGACGCAACGAGAAGGCTTGAAATGGATGAAACAGAAAGGAGTTTTATAATACAGATGCTCCCTTTTTGCAGTAGAACCAAAGAAGGAACACGGATGGAGCATAACACGGATAGGTTAACTTAAAAAATGAATGCTTATCTGTCTTATATAAGTATCCGTGTTATAAATTGAACACGGATGGAGCATAACACAGAAGCTTTAATCTATCATAAAACTTTATTAATCAATGAAATATTTATTATTTTTAGCAACTATCTTATTTATTTTTACTTGTAATGAACCTAAGCATGACTTAGTAAAAGGCAATCCGTCTGCCGAAGGTTTTGATATGGCTAACTCCGATGCCAAGGCTATCGCCATTGCCGATGAAGTCATGATCGCAATGGGTGGTCGTCAAAACTATGACCAAACTCGGTTTATTAAATTCAATTTTTTTGGCTCCAGGGTGCATACTTGGGATAAGTTAACGGGCGATATTCGGATTGATTACCAAAAAGAAGACAAAACTTTATTAATGAATATCCACAATATGGAAGGCAAAGCCATGCTTGGGGATACCTTGATTGATAAAAATAATCCTCGAATCGCTGACCTAAGCAAAGCAGGAAAAGGGCAATGGATTAATGATACTTACTGGTTGGTCATGCCTTTTAAATTAAAAGATTCAGGGGTTACATTAAAGTATGTGGGAACAGATACGACACAAACAGGTTTGAAAGCAGATGTTTTATCGATGACCTTTAAAAAGGTAGGGGTTACACCAGATAATAAATATTTAGTCTATGTCGATAAAACAAGTCGATTGGTGACTCAATGGGATTTTTATACTAAAGCAGATGATGAAACACCTCGTTTTCAGATTCCTTGGGAAGGTTATACCCAACATGGATTGATACAATTATCTGGTGGTCGGGGCAAATATGCATTGACGGATATTGAAGTTTTGGAGGCTTTGCCTCTGGGGACATTGACGGAGTTTTAGGTAATTATTCCCTTTGTAAAATCCGTTGCTAAACTAAATCCGTTACTAATTATTTTAAGCAACGGATTTAGTTTAGCAACGGATTTTTTTATATTAATCCTCCTATCGAAACCTATCAACTATTCTCTGTGAAAAATTTGCTCCTTTGTTTTTCTTTTTTCTCTTTTGTTACTTGCCAATATAAGGCTCCTACCCCATTCGATTTATATCTTCAAACCACCGATAACAAAGTTGATATTTTAATAAAAGATGGACAGATTATAGATGGTTCTGGCAATCCAGCCTACGAAGCAAGTATGCTAATTAAAGCAGATACCATTGCTTTTATTGGCGAAGTGGATACTAGCAAAATTCAAATCAAAAAAACGATTGACGCAGCTGGAAAAATCATCAGTCCAGGTTTTATTGATGCCCATGCACATGGCAATCCACTAAAAACGCCTGCCTTTGAAAACTTTCTAGCAATGGGGGTCACCACTATTTGTTTGGGGCAAGATGGTAGTAGTCCTAATGAAGTTATTGGAAATTGGATGGCCAAAGTAGCTCAACAAAAACTAGGCGTCAATATTGTTCAATTTATTGGACATGGTACATTGCGAAGACAATCAGGAATTAATTTTGAAAAAAACCCTTCAGAAGCACAATTAGTCAAACAACAAACTTTATTGCAAAATGCTTTTGACGCTGGTTGTTTTGGAATGTCTACAGGTTTAGAATATACACCAGGTATTTTTGCAAAAGATACAGAATTATTACCTTTAGCCAAAATAGTCGGCAAAAATAATGGCTTAATTATGAGTCATGTTCGCAATGAAGATAATGACCAAATAGAAAATTCCATTCAAGAATTATTGCGACAAGGGCAGTATTGCAAGGTACAGGTGTCACATATGAAATCTGTTTATGGCAAAGGGAAAGAGCGAGCAAAAACCTTATTGGTCTTATTAGATAATGTACAATATGCCAAAACTACAGTAACCGCTGATATCTATCCATATACTGCCAGTTATACAGGCATTGGTATTGTTTTTCCAAAATGGGCAAAAGCACCAAATGATTATAAAAAAGTGGTCAAAAATCGTAGGACCGAATTATTAGCTTATTTAAAACAAAAAATCATGGATAGAAATGGTCCAACAGCTACCTTATTTGGGACTGCCCCTTATGCAGGAAAAACATTGGCTCTACTAAGTAAAGAACAAGGCATTCCTTACGAAAAAGTACTATTAGGTATTGGGCCTAACCGAGCATCAGGTGCTTATTTTATAATGGATGATGACTTACAAACGGAGATTATCGTCCATCCAAAAGTAATGATAGGTTCTGACGGCAGCCCTACTATGCGGCATCCAAGAGGCTATGGGTCTTTTGCTAAAATTATTGAAGAATATGTAATCAAAAGGAAGCGATTAAGTCTGGCAGCAGCCATTCATAAAATGACTAGTTTTCCTGCTCAGACTATTGGTATTTATAAAAGAGGAATCATAAAGACAGGCTATTTTGCAGATTTATTAATCTTTGATCCTCAACATATAAAAGCCAATGCCACTTATGAAAAGCCCCACCAATTGGCGACAGGATTTGATTATGTTTTGGTGAATGGGCAATTACACTATCAAAACAGTAATTTCACTACAAAAAAAACAGTATTGACTGGTCGAGTCCTTTACAAATAAATTATTTTTAATTATATTTGCCACATCAATACAAAAATGATTTTTTCAGCCGTTAGATATGTAATCATTTCCGACAAGTATGTATAAAAAGCGTGTACCACCTATAATAAACATTAATTAATCAGCAGCCTTGCCGAAGCAACGTTTAACTGAAAACCGATAAATCTTATCTTTTAATTAATGTTACTTTCACTTTGATAAAGACTTCTTGAAAATTTATTTGGTTATTGCCCTCCAGTAATTAACCCAACGTATAAATATATCTTAAATGGCAAGTTTAGACCCTAAAACAGGGATATTAGGTAAGCGATTAGCCGCCCACTTATTAAGGCGAAGCACATTTGTCGTAACCAAAGCTCGGATTGAAGCATTTGCGAATATGACTACAGATGCAGCAGTAGAAGCACTTTTTGCGAATAATCCATTGATTAATCCAGAAGGGCCTAGAGATAGAACGACTGGTTTGGCTTGGTTTTCAGTACATGATGCAGAAGAAAAACCCAATGATTTTTCGCAAGAAAAAAATGGAGTTAAGAGTAGGCTGGTACAAAGCTGGATGTTTCAAGAAATGTTGGGAGATACGACTATCAAGCACAAAATGGCGCTCTTTCTGCATTCTACTTTCATTATTGGACTGACGAATGGTCGCAATTGGCAATTGTATAATTATATGCGCTTATTACAGTATTTTGCTTATGGCAATATCAAAAATTTTGCCTATAAAGTTACGATTGATCCGATGATGGGACTTTATTTAGATAATCATCACAATCATAAAAATGCACCCAATGAGAATTATGCTCGAGAGTTTTTAGAATTATTTACTATTCTAAAAGGAGAACAAATTGGAGTAGGCAATTATACCAATTACACCGAAGATGATATTATTACTACCGCTAAATTATTAACGGGTTTTCGCATCCAGAAATATGATTTTAAAGATCCCGAAACAGGGCTGGTTACCTCCAAACCGGTAATTGGCCGCCACGATGTTTCTGATAAACAATTTTCTGCTGCCTTTGGCAATCATATTATTACAGGAGCTACAGGTGTAGATAATGCCGCCAAAGAAGCAGATATGTTGCGAGAATTACAAGATTTCATCAATATGGTATTCGGACAATTAGAAACCGCCAAAGCCTTTACCAGAAAACTATATCGCTATTTTGTAAGTGACTTAATTGATGAGACCAAAGAAACCAATATCATTACCCCTTTAGCCAATGAGTTGTTTACAAATGGCTATGAATTAGTGCCGATTGTCAAAAAGTTATTAAAAAGTCAGCATTTTTATGATGAAGACGATGATAATACAAGTGATAATATCGTAGGTGGAAAAGTAAAATCTGCTTTAGAATTAACGATGCAAAGCTTAAATTTCTTTGAATTACCTGCCTTAATTAGAGATTTTGAAACCGACCCTGCTAATAATTATAAAGATGGTGATGGGGTTCGCCGAAAAATCAATTCTCAAGGTTTCCCATTTTTCTTTCCTGCAAGTGTAGAAGGGTATGATGGCTATTATAAATCGGGCTATAGTTGTAATTGGTTCACCTCAACCACCTTCATACATCGTTATTCTTTATACGATCAAATGTTACGAGGAAAATACGCCAATACGACTGCTTTAAAATTAGAATTAGCGCCCTTCTTCGATACCCATTTTACGCTCCCTACTACTTTTGGAGAAGCTGATTTTCCTCAAGCCGATACCATGATTAACACGGTGGTAACAGAGGTTTTAGAAGTCACTTTATCAGAAATGCCAACAGGCAATAGATATATTTATTTCAGAGATGCTATTTTAAATGGTTTATCATCAATTAACTTTCTTTTTGAATGGGTGGCTTATAAAGATACTGGAGATGATAGTGATGTAAGTGAATCCTTAGGTAATTTTTTAAAAGTGTTGATGAATTCAGAGGAATATCAAACATTTTAAAGAGGAGTCAGATGTCAGACCGTCCATTTCATGGACTGTCAGGTGTCAGACTTAGGATAAGACAGACAAAAGGTATCTGACAAACAATAAAATTTTCGGTCT
Source organism: uncultured Saprospiraceae bacterium (assembly GCA_964644655.1). GTDB lineage: Bacteria > Bacteroidota > Bacteroidia > Chitinophagales > Saprospiraceae > JAFMDF01. Next base: position 4,815 of record CAZXYA010000289.1, read on the forward strand.
GACTTCTAATAACAAAGTGGTCTGACCTCTAAATAAAAGATATGAAGCGAAGAAACTTCTTAAAAAACGCAGCATTTTCTACGGCCCCTATGTTCTTGAATTCTATGCCTTTGGGTGTTTTTGCAAATCCAAAGATGTTGGAAGCTTTTAGCTGTAATCCTGATGACCGATCTATAGTCATCATTCATTTGAACGGTGCTAATGATGGATTGAATAATTTGATTCCCTTGAATCAGTTGCAGTTATATAGTGACTATCGCCCCAACGTTAAGTTTGCGGAAAATGAATTACTCACCTTACAAGCAGATCTATCTGATAATCAAATGATTGGTCTAAATCCAAATATGGATGATTTTAAACACTTGTATGAAACGGGTAAGTTAGCCATCATTCAGGGAGCAGGTTATCCAAACCTAAATCGATCCCATTTTGCTTCTGGCAAATTATGGGCATTTGGTGGAGATGGTGGCACTTATAAAAATAATACGCGAGGATTTATGGCGAATTATCTCGAAAATCGCTATCCTTTTTATGAAGGCGATCCTTTTGCAGACAATTTAGATCCACTAGGCATTTCGATGGGGACTTTTGAAAAGACCTATTATTGTTCCGATACTATTTATCATACGTCTTTAAAAGATATTGATGTAAATGGCTTTGGTTCAGCAGTTAACTCTTTATTAGGTACGCAAATTTCAAATGTCCCGTCAACCGATCACGGTAATGTGATGAATCATATTTTAGCAGTAGAGAATTCTGTTAATGTATATAGTGAACGAGTATCTGCCACTTTCGCCGCTGGCAATAATATCGCTACCTACAATAATGAATCACTCGCCAATCAACTAAAAATTATCGCTCGTCTATTGTCTGGGGGTTCTAAAACGAAGGTATTCACCGCTGGAAAAGGAGGCTGGGATACGCATGGTGACCAAAAAAACCGACAAAATCCTTTATTAAAAGCAACAGGTAAAGCCTTAAGAGCATTTCAAGACGATTTGACTGCTTTAGGTTTAGCCGATAAAGTAATTACCGTTGTCTTTTCTGAATTTGGAAGAAAATATAGGGAAAATGGTGGTAAGGGAACCGATCATGGGACCTTAGGGCCGATGTATATAGTTGGGGATGCAGTCAATGCAGGGGTCTATGGAACTAATCCATTATTAGCGGACGAGTTTCTCGTAAAAGATGCGCCTGATCCGAATACTCAACTTCAGTATGATTACCGAACGGTTTTTGGAACTATCCTGCAAGATTTTATGGGGGCAGACAATACGTCAATTACCGCTACCTTTAAAACCACTAGCTTTATCAATACCAAACCTGAGTTAATTTTACCGAGTTTAAAAGCAGGGCCAGATTGTCAAGTTGACCCAACACAAGGAACCGCTATAACCCTAAAAGCCTTTTTGGAAGGACCAATGAATAGTGGAACGATGATTAGCACTTTGAGTACAGATAGTTTATTGCCCGATAAAGACCCTTATACTGGTTTACAAACGGCTTATGATGAAGCATTTGATGCAGTAGAAAGTGCCGCCATCGTCGACTGGGTACGAGTCGAATTGCGAGCTGCGACCAATCCTGCTACTTTGATTGTTGCCAAATCTGCCTTATTACAAGCAGACGGCACCATTATTGATGCTTCGGGCGTCTCCAAAGTTTTTTTTAATGATACTCCAAGAGGGAATTATTATGTTGCTATTCAGCATTATAATCATTTAGGCGTGATGACTGCCAACCCGATTACTTTTGATGACAATACTACTTTTGATTTTTCAGACCCTAATAGTGCGGTTTTTTCTAATGGCGCCCAACCACAAATGAATATCAACGGCATTATGTGCCTTTTTGCAGGAGATATGAATGGAGATGGAACGATCAATGCGGTTGATAAAAACACCTATTGGAAACCAGAAAAAGAAACAGATTTTATTTATGGTACTTCCAAAGCCGATTTAAATTTAGATGGCTTAGTCGATGATACGGATAAGAATACTTATTGGCGGGCTAATAATTCTAAGCAACAACAATATTAAATAGAGCGTCAGATTAGCAATTAATAAAAATCCGTTGCTAATTATTTTTTTAGCAAGGGATTAAGTTAGCAACGCCTGCCTGCCGCAGGCAGGGATTCTATACAAATTAGAAAATCAGAAAACATCAATTTTCATCTGATTACCTAATAGAGCGTCAGATTAAAAACTGATAAATAGACGAGAAGTCAGAAGTCAGATTGAGTCGATTTAAAGAATTGATAATCAATAATTTAAATCAAAGTCATCTGACTTCTGACAGTTTATGAAATAAACGGTCTGTCTTCTGACTTCTATCAATTTTCTTTCTGATTGTCTAAAATAGAGCGTCAGATTAAAAACTAATAAATATCCGTGTCCCTTCATTTATCTGTGGTATTAATTGCTACCACGGATAAATGAAGGGACACGGATGTTAGACGTGATTAAGTAACAATAGTAATTTTTGTAATATCAATTTTTAATCTGACTATCTAAAGTAACATAGCTATTTGATCTATAATTCTTTAAATATTTACATTCCCTTACATTAATCAATAAAAGCATCTCCAAGATGGTGAAACATATAGTATTCTTTTTTATTTTTTCCTTTGTTGGGCATTCTTTAATAGCACAAGAAGGGCGCTACGGACTTTCTTTTGCCAATGAACAAACAACAGGCTCAACCCTTTGTGTAGACATTGAATTGCGCTTTAAAAATGGCGGCAAATTAGGCTCTAGTAATTTGGTCATGAAGTATAATAAAGCCAAATTAGCTAATCCTATTTTCTCTAATAGTAACCTACCCATTGCCAATTATAGTGTAGCTACCCTAACCAACCCTGTGGATAGTTTGGCTTCTTTCAATATTGAGTTATTGACCGAAAATACTGGCATAACGATAGCTACTGCTCCTGCCAAAACAATCATTGGTCAACTTTGCTTTGATATTTTAGGTGGTACTGGTGCCGCTTATATTGACTGGCATATCCAAAATACATCAGCAACCGTGGTTTTTTTAGATGATGAAACTACGCAATTGCGACAGGGAAGAATTGATGTTTTATGTACGAATATAGGCGTTGCTTGCGATGATGGTGACCCTAATACAACTGATGATAAATACGACATTAATTGTCTTTGTACGGGTACGCAAATGGACTGTGTAGATGATACGGATATTAATGAAGCAGCTATTCCTGCTAGAACGTATAAAAGTCGGATGAAAATTAATTCGCAAGGTAAAATTCGGCCGAATGCTAAAGTAGATTTTAGAGCTGCACAAACTATTACCTTGGGTGTTGGCTTTCATGCCGAAGAAGGAAGTGAATTTGTCGCTATGATTGAAGATTGTGTAGATAATTTAGTGGAAGAAGTCACTCAAAGTCGATTTTCAGAAGCAGGTAATTTTCCTGTTTTAACCACTACCCCACTCCAAGATTTATCTTTGTCCGTTTACCCTAATCCGATTTCAGGTACCGCAACGCTTACTTATGTCTTGCCGCAAACAGAACAGGTTACCCTAGGGCTTTTCTCGCTTCGTGGACAATTGGTACAATCCCTTTTTAGTGGTTTACAGGATGGCGGTATGCATTTGGTAGAATGGCAGGCAAATGATTGGCCTCCTGGGATGTATTTTCTGCGGATGGAGACGGTTGAGGGGAGTGTTGCGCAAAAAGTGATTTTGCAGTATTAGAATAGTTTAAATCTATCATTTATCAGAAGTATTATTAGAGTCTAATAATTCTTCTAGTATTTTGTCAGATGGAAACAATCTACTTGTTATATTATTTTGAGAATATAAAGACTGAGTAGCCAATGCACCAAGAAAAAATATTATAGTATAGTAAATCAAAAACGGAAATTCCAAAACACTTAATAATACTGTTATTACTAACATTAAATAAATTGAAAGGAAAAAATTCAAAATTGAAGATCTGAATTCATATTCAGAATTCAAGTATTCATCAGATATTAGAAAATAAATTAATAAAGGAGAGCCTGAAATCGTTAATAAGATTCCTAAAAAATAATTGTTGTTCATAAATTTATTAAGAAATTCAATGATTCTTATATGTTTTTTCATAAAATTTTCACCTACTATAATGACAATCACTAATGACAAAAGTACTAGATTCCCCCACCAGATTACGTGGTGAAAAATACTCATTGAAAGAAATGGGATAATTATTAAATTAAAAAAGGGATATAAGAAGAAGATAATCAAAATTAGAAATTTTGAGGATTCCAAAAAAAATTGTCTTTTTTTCTTCCATAAATATTTACTTCCATTTATAGATAACTCTAACTTTCTAACACCTAAAGTATTTTCAAGTAACTGTGATTCTCTCAGTCTTAAAGATAAATTTCCTATCAAAAACCAAAACCAATAATGTACATTAGAATAAGATTCTACTTCAATAATCCCTTTTTTAGCTACCAATAAATCTTCTACTAAACCACATATCAAAAATATGGTACATTTAGCTTCATCTGATCTAGGATATTCCTTTGTCCATGTCCATTCTCTCAACATGCTCAAGGCTTTATCTTTTCTTTCTGTATCTAATTCTTCTAATGATTTAGTATCCAACCAATCAAAAAAGCCATTAGATTTAGAACTCAGACATAATTGCCAAGCTGCATGTTGGCATAATTCTTCTTTCTTACCTTTTATCATTAAAGCAAATAAAAAGTCTAAGTTACCAGCATCTTTAAGTCCACCTAAAATTTCTCCATATCTTGAAGATGGTATCGTTTCCAATAGTTTGCGAGCATACTCTTCAGAATTTTGTCCCACTTTAGCTAAAAACTCAGTTAAATCAATTTTTTCGCTTTGGCTTAAAATGATATTTTGAATTTTTTCATTTTTGATATGCCCTAAAGCAATTAAAATTTGTTGAAATCCCTCATTATCTATATCTTTATCCAATAGCTTTAAAAGAATTTCTTGGGCATCTTCTGCATGTGCCCAATTTGGATTAATGGAAATATAGCCTAAATTTTCAATTATATCTTTTTGAAGATTACCTTCCAAAACGGTAGCACCTAATACTAATATTTCTTGAGCAATTTGTGGATTGATTCTTGCACTTTCTACTAAACATTTAAAAACAAAACCATTTGGTTCAGTTTCATTTTGAGTATTTATTAGGTTCTGTTTTAATTGTAATAAAATCTCATTTGTAATTTTAGCATTTGTGTTTAAGCCACAAAAAAGGCTTAAGGTTTCCTCCCATTTTCCGTTATCTTTTTGGTATAAATCAAATAATTCTTTATGTTTATTTTCTTCAAAAAAGTAATTGGCAGCAAAATATTCCATAAAGGTTCTATGTGGAAATTTATAACCATCTGGCGGTAATGCTACTAATAAATCCGCATTCTCCACTATTTCTAATAACATTCTCTCTTGCTTTGCAACAGGACGAGATAACTTTCGCATGACCTCAGCAATCGTATCTAAGACTGCTTTTTTAGATATTTCTTCATCTGTTGTCTGCTCATTGATAATATGTTGGTAAGCAATCTGATTCAGAATCGTAATTTTATCAATAGTTTCAAATTCATTAACTCTAGCTAAACTTTTAGAAAAATCCCATTTTTCCAGTAATGCCTCTACACACTCCTTATAAAATTTAACCCTATTGTCAGGCAAAATTCGTTTTGGTTGGGCATATAAAAAGGTAATAATCGTTAGGAGCAGCGGATTTACTGCAATTTGTTTGAGATAAATTTTATTTTGAATAATTTCGGCTAACTGTTCCCCCGATTTATTCCCAGAAAAATCCCATTGATTGACAAAAGATTGAATCTCCAAAGGCGTAAAATTTGCCATTTCAAATACTTCATAATCTAAGGCGGGAAAAGGGTTTGCAATTTGCCGCCATACGGCAATCCGTGAAGAAATGACAAAAGGAATTTGAGGGTAAGTTTGAAAGAATTTATTTAAAAAATTTGCAATTTGAATACGGTTATTTTTCTCTAATTCATCAAACCCATCTAGTAGCAAAAGAATATTTCCAGCATACAAATGTTCATCAACAAAATTTTCAGCGTAATCATTATTTTTTCCTTCTTCAAATTGATATTGTTCTAAAGTCTCAATGATTATTTTTTCAAAAACTTCTTTAGATTTCACTTCTTTTACTATAGAAAAAGTCAGTAAAACAGGAACTATAGGATCATTTTTTTCAACATTCCAAATATTTCGAGCAATATCTCCCATTGCTACACTCTTTCCACTACCTGCAGCTCCAAGAATAACAAACCTTGAATTCGGCTTTTCAGTATAATTAGTTATTATATATTGTTTAAGTGGTAATCTAGCAGTTTTCCCTTTTTTCTCAACATTAATAGGCACCAATAATTCTTTAAAGCTCTGTCCTTCTAATTTCCAAGCATGATTAATTTTTAAAGTAGTTTCGACTAAAGAAGTTCTATAATTAGCTAATGCTTTGGGTAGGATATACTTTCTATTACGAAAAAGATAGAGTGAATTTGATAAAGTATCAAAAGGAGTTTTTATTAAGTTTTTATATAAGAAAAATGCAATAGCAGCTAAAATTGCTCCGGTAAAGGGACCTTTTGCTACCTCAAATAAATTTTTACAAGATTCAAGAATTTCATCGTAATTCATGGCTATGTTTTATTAATTTGTTTGTTATTTGGTAAAACACTGTAAGCATCCTTTAAACCCCATCTTTTCCTATCGCAAAAATGCATCTACCTTTG
>CAZXYA010000290.1:0-11540 GCA_964644655.1 uncultured Saprospiraceae bacterium
AACGTCCTGAATTTCGGTAAAATCAGGGCTTAATTCTTTCACGAACCATTGTTAAATAGAATGCATATTTTCAACGCAATATGTCGCAGTATGGAGAAAATAACATCCATTTCTTAAAATCCAAGCCCTAATTTAAACGCAACTCTAGGACTTTCTTCAAAGTCTTCACCTGGTTGGAAAACACCAAATGAAAAGGTCAATACATCTACTGTAGCAATCTAGAAACCGCCACCATAATTATAATGCCAAACATCTGAAGTATCACCCATTCAAAGGTACATTTCCTGCATCTCCGACAAGATACATTCTATGCGCTAGAGGGTCAGAAGTATTGGGCGTCGCTTGTTCCCATTTTTTTCCTTCCTTGGAATAATTGAGTTTATAGTTTGCACAAGATTGCACAATTAAAAAACAAAAAATAAGTAAAATGTATAATCCTATTCTTCTCATATTTGTGAATTGGATTGATTTTATGATATAGATGTGAAGATAATAAAATAATGGAGTTTTTGACAATTTTTACATTTAATTGGATAGATAGACTTTTGGCTACGTCATTTCTGATTAAAAATGATAATATTGACTAGTGTAAATAATCTCATCTATCTGTCAGTTAAAATCGCAATTAGAACATTGCCAACGCTTCAATTTAAACGGATACGTATTAGACTACTAAGAATAATTCATCATCGCTTTAAGTTTTTATAAATATCTAATTATCAAGTATTTACTTCCTCTGAAATGAATAACACCTTCCTTTTTCAATCGATTCAATTGGGTACTAGCAGTCTGGCGAGAGGTATGCGTTAATTCTCCGATTTGAGTCATAGATAACCTACTTCTTATAAGCCATTCATACCCTATTCTTTCTCCAATTTCTTGAAGGTGTTCAATTAAGAAGTAAAGCACTCTTTCTTGGGAACTAAGATCTATCATGCGGTGCCAACGTAGCAAATGATTCTGAGAAAATCTTCGAATAAGGATTTAATAGACCACATTTCATCTTTTGGAACACTCGCATAATTTCGAACTACTGACATAACAATCACTTATTTGTAATAACAAAAGCAAGATAATGCAATAATTTTGCTTGATCCCCTACTTTTGAATAATGTTTATTTAAGCATTATCTCCTATTATAGGAAGTTCATCTCTGTGAAAGAAAACAAGAAAGAGTGAGGCGATAAAACCAACTATTGCCATTCCAAAAAGGGAAGCATCTCCATCTACTACAATTCCTAGAGCGGTTAAATGGGCAACTATAGCACCAGCTTAGGCAATGCACCAATTGTTCTAGTTTTTGGAATCAATAATAATATTACGGCAAGCAGTTCTACTATTCCAACACCAATTCTGCCAATAGGCTCAATACCCAATTGCGAACATAGCGACAGGCATAGCATCACCTGTAAGTTTAAAGAATGCTGGTGGAGCTAAAATAATAACTATTATGATGCGGGCAATCCAGCTAATTGTGTTACGACTCATTTTATTTTTTTTAAATTAGAAATTGTATAACCAGTAAACTCTAAAGATATGCCAAAGACTTCTTTATTGTACAACTATCTGGTTATCAAAATGTTAATTAAAAAAATAATGATTAAATGAATCTTTTGGAATTACAAAATACTGAAATCTAAGAGGCTATTCTGAAATATCAGAATCTATTTATTGAATATTTGATTTATTCCTCCTAAAAAATAGGTGCATATTCAAGATAATACGGTGTAGTGGACAATTAAAATTGCAGCCTTACTACCGCCTGATTCCAACTAAAGGAGGGACTGAGTTTAATTTTTTTATTGCCTTTTTTCTTGTGAAAATGAGGAATTAAAACCCCCACTAACCCTCCTGCTATATATCCTGTAATAGTATCGGTAGGAAAATGTTTGCCTGCTCTCACTCTTAAATAACCAGTAACCGCAGGGATGGCAGCGGCGAAGGACCAAATGCCAATTTTAAATCCTTTATTGGTATGTGGATGATAGTCTGTCATTACTTTAGCCATCATGAAAGAAAGCGCTGATGTATGAGAAGTGTGACCAGAAAAAAAAGAAAGTCTAGCATTTTCTGTCAGTTTTTCTTCAATTGGGAAATTTGGATTATAAGCTAATGGGCGGGTTCGACTTGCCAATCTTTTGGTGATCTCTGTAATAGCATAATTTGTTAAAATAACCTCTAACGACATAGCTACTAAAGGAACTAAATCTTTTCTAGTGTGATGATTGCTAATAAAAATGGCGGGTAAAACGAGTACGCCCGTTAGAAAGATATCGCTAATATCCCCTGCCGTACTAGAATTTTTACCGATTGCATATCGGTCAAAACGGTTAATGTCATTGGCATCTAATGCATTGACGTCTGCCAAGATCAATGGGGTAGGGGCGTTAATTAATTGAGAAGTTAAACCTAAACCAACAGCACCTGCTATAAAAGGAAGTTCAGATTTAAAAGTGAAATCTTTATACGGGCGGTCATGTAAACCATGTTTATCACCTTTACAAATAAAACAGTCTTCCTTATGCTCTTCTTGTGCATGCCCCAAATTTTGCATTAATAGAAAAAGTAGCACTAAAAAAAAATTATAAAAATTCATTAAATAAACTTTGCTAAGTACCACCTGTTGATTAATTCGGTAAAATTTTTAATCAATAAGCGATAAAATAAATCTTCTCTAAATTTACCTTCTTTGATGGCTACTTTTAAATCTTTATTGGTAGCCGCAATGATTCTTACATCGACTTTGATTGTTTTGTTACCACCAACTCTTTCAAATTCTCTTTTTTGTCTCCCCTTTAAAAACCTTTATCAAATGAGGTAGGCTCGATGCCTACCTCATTTGAAATACCAAAAGCTTCAATAAGTAGCTTAAGTTCTTATTTTTATGCATTAATAATTTTTGTTGTTCAGTAGAATAGGACAAAATTTTTAAATTCTCATTCAAACCAAAAATCTTTCTTTAAAGTTAGTTGCTTCAACCCAACTCTATAAATAATATAGCCAAAAACGTTTATAATGTCTGAATTGAGATACCAAATCCTTTATATTGACGACAAATCTGATAATCTTAGAACATTTAAGGCTACTTTTAGATGGGATTATGATACTTTTACGGCTAAATCTGCTTTTGAAGGATTTGACATTCTGGAGAATAAGAAAAAACGGAGTTATGCCTTTGCATAATGAGCCTGCCTGCCTGCTTGCCGGCAGGTATTTTTCCAACATGAGCTAAGAAAGGAAGATTCGGGGAATCTTTATTTCTTAGTGAACCGCTTGCGGACGGGATGCCTTAGAAGGACAAAATAAAGCCGCAGAACTGGTAGGTTATGTTTTTCCTGTTCCCTAATTAAACTTTTATAAAACCCTCTACACAAAATCAACTTTAACTAAAAGAATGAAAGAAATCAAACTTTGTACTTTTTCTTCGCTCGAAGAAAAAAAACCTACCCACCACCAAGTCAATGGTTTAGACTTAGTTGTTATTCGATATGGAGCCGACGTTTCTGTTTTATATGGTCGCTGTTTACACCGAGGGGCATTATTGTCGGATGGATATATTAAAGGACAAAACTTGATTTGTGGTTTACACAATTGGGATTATCGCTATGATACTGGGGTGAGTGAATACAATAATAAAGAAGTACTCCATAAGTTTTATGCTATTATTAAAGCAGATGAAGTTTGGGTAGATGAAGATGAAATTAATCGTTATTTAGTTAAAAACCCTCAACCCTTTCAAAGAGACCAATACTTAGGTGATTACGCTGATACGCATCCAGAATCTACGGAGCCTTATACCAACTATATTAAAGAATTGGCCCAAAACGGTCTTAAGAATTATGGGCATCACGGTCCTTCTGCCTCGATGGGTGTTGACAGGAATACTTTACCCAAATGGGAAAATATTCAATTTCTACCAGCACAATTAGCTAAACGTCCATTATTAGACCACGAGAAAGTCAGCACTAAAGTAGTTATTGGAAAAAGAGCTGCAAAACCATTGGTCTTGGATATTCCTCTTTTTGTTTCTGATATGAGTTTTGGGTCTTTATCCAGAGAAGCCAAACTAGCCTTGTCTATAGGGGCAGAAATGTCAGGTACGGGTATTTGTAGTGGTGAAGGTGGTATGATGCCAGAAGAACAAGCTAATAACTCTAAATATTTTTATGAATTAGCTTCGGGCAGATTTGGTTTTTCTTGGGACAAAGTAAAAAAAGCACAAGCCTTTCATTTTAAAGGCGGTCAGGGTGCAAAAACAGGAACAGGAGGACATTTACCCGGGCATAAAGTTACCAAAGAAATTGCAGCTGTTCGTGGTTTAAAAGTAGGTCAAACAGCTATATCTCCTGCTGCTTTTCCAGATTTATTTATTGCCAATGATTTTAAAGAAGTCGCCAAAGAAGTCAGATTATTGACAGGAGGTATTCCTATTGGTTATAAAATTGCTGCTAGTCATATTGAAGCAGATATAGACTTTGCTTTAGAAGTAGGTGTGGATTATATCATACTTGATGGTCGAGGTGGAGGAACTGGTTCTGCGCCGACCATTTTAAGAGATAATATCAATGTACCCACTATTCCAGCTTTGGCTCGTGCTAGAAGACATTTGGATAAAATCGGTGCTACAGATATTACCTTGGTTATAACGGGCGGCTTGCGAGTACCTGAAGATTTTGCCAAGGCAATGATGTTAGGTGCAGATGCTATTGCTGTTTCTAATTCTGCTTTACAAGCTATTGGTTGTTTAGGAATGCGAGCCTGTGGGTCTAATAATTGTCCAGTTGGAATTGCTACTCAAAAAGAAGATTTGCGCCAACGCTTAGTCATTGAAGCATCGGCTAAACAATTGACTAATTTCTTTAATGCCTCTAATGATTTAATTAAAGTAATTGCTAGGTCTTGTGGCCACGATGATGTATCCAAATTCAATTTCAATGATTTGAGTACCTTTGATTATAATATGCATCGCTTGACTGGAATAGCTTATGCAGGCGTGAATCCTTGATAAATCGGAAGTCGATGTTATCAGTCTCCAGACTGGAAATGGATATCCGCTGAGCCTGCTCCGATTTTATCGGAGTTCAACAATTTTTGATTCTAAAGTTCAATTCTAACCCTGAAGCAGTATATAAACATTAATAATATTTATGGAACCTATTGTATCAATCCTCTTTTCTATAGTAGGAATTTATTTATTATCAGGCGCTATTTTCTCTATTTTTTTCCTCTGGAAAGGGATTGGAAAAGTGGATGTAGGCACCAATGAGAGTGGGCTGTTTTTTAAGCTATTACTCTTTCCTGCGATGACTGTGTTTTGGGTTGTTTTTCTAAGAAAATGGTTAGGGATGAGGCAATAAATAATGTACCAGAAATAACCTCGTCATTTCTGGTAGATTATTATTTTCCTCATCCCTTATAAAAGCAAATTAAATATGAAACCGACTCAACGAATTAAACACTTCCAAATCTGGATAATTTTGACCATTCTTGTTTCCCTACTTATAATCTTTGCTATCTAATGAGTGTCAATTATACTTCTGTTCTTTGGAATCGACAAAAGAAACTTTACGACCGCTATTTGTGGTTAGGTATTGGCTTATTTGTCCTTACTTATGTCGGTTTACAATTAGGTTTAAATCCTGATATAACCGCTGAGACCTTAATTATTCGAGCCACCGCCTTAGCTGCGTTTGTGCTGCTGCATTTTATCTTAATGATTGGTCCATTGGCTAGGATAAACCCTCAGTTTTTACCTTTATTGTATAATCGAAGGCATGCAGGGGTATCCATGTTTTTGCTTGCCTTAATCCACGGGGCATTTAGCATCCTTCAATTTCATGCTTTAGGCGATGAGAATCCTTTTGTTAGTATTTTTACTTCCAATCAAAAATATGGGGAAATTAGCCAATTTCCTTTTCAGACTTTGGGCTTTTTTGCCTTGCTGATTCTATTTGTAATGGCTGCTACGAGTCATGACTTCTGGCTAAAAAATTTAAGTCCTAGAATATGGAAAGCCTTGCACATGAGCGTGTATGTCGCCTATGGATTAATAGTTGTCCATGTCGCTACAGGTGCTTTTCAATATGAAAATTATCCTGCTAACTGGGCTTTGCTAATTTTAGGTTTTGTAAGTGTTGCTGGTTTGCATCTCTACGCAGGAGTAACCGAAACAAAACGTTTGAAAGCAGATAAGCAATTATTACAAAAGGAAGGGTTTTACGAAGTAGGTCCTGTTGAGGAGATTAGTGAAAAATGTGCAAAAACAGTATTTATTAATAAAGAAAACATTGCCATTTTTAAATATGACAATAAAATTTCTGCTATCCATAATGTTTGCAAGCATCAAATGGGCCCGCTAGGAGAAGGAAAAATAATAGATGGTTGTATTATTTGCCCCTGGCATGGGTATCAATATTTAGCAGAAAATGGACAGTCGCCACCACCTTTTACCGAAAAGGTGAAAACTTATGAAACTAAGGTTTTAAATGGTAAAGTATGGGTCAATCCAAATCCGAAAGCGGAAGGTACTTATGTAGAACCTGCTAAAATAAAGTAATCCTAAGGGAACAGATAAAATATAACCTACTCCCTAAACAAGTAGGAATTTATTGGTCATCATTCATTCAATTATGAGTAAAAAGGATTTTTATATAGGTTGGCAACCAGAAATGGCAGACTCCAACAGCCAATTTTTAAGAAAAAGAATCTTACCTATTTTTATCGGCATTCCAATTCTTGTTTTCTTATTTGTTTTTTTTCAAAAACCTTTCAATAATCACCTCTTTGATTTTGGGAATATTAGTGAAATAACAGGGACTTATTATCATAGTCCAGTCCCTATGCTAGTGGCAGATGAAGGAGAATTGGATGATAACTTCTCTAATGAGATACTATTGGTAGGTTTTGCAAAATTTGGCGCTTTAGGAACAATGCAAAGCATTCAGGAAACAGCAGGTGATTTGAATTGCAAGAAAATTACCCTAGCAGGTACTTTGATTCATGGAGATGGTAAAACATTGATGGAATTGACCCAAGAAACGGCTTCTTTGATAAAAGTTGAAGACGCTACGAGACAACCAATTCCAAAAACAACTAATCGCACACCCATTAATTTAAAAGGCGAAATCCTTGATCCTAAGTGTTATTTTGGTGTAATGAAACCAGCAGAAGGAAAAATTCATAAAAGTTGTGCTATCCGCTGTATTAGTGGAGGTATTCCGCCTGTTTTTCGCCAACCAACTGGCAAAGCTGACCAACCTTACGATTACTTCTTGATGATGGACGAAAGTGGTAAAAGTATCAATCAAGAGGTATTGTCTTTTGTGGGAGAACCTGTTTCTGTAGCAGGAAATACCACTAATTTTTTAGAATGGAAAGTACTTTATATCAATCCTGACAATATTAATATTTTGGATTGATATATTATTTCACTTACTACAGGACATAAGAGGTCAGAAGTCAGATTCTGAAACAATCAATTATTTAATAGACTCATATCTTTACAAAAGAGTAAAGAATAGGGTAGTGCGGGCATTTACACAGTCCCTTCCGATAATTTTGCTAATTTTTTAACCTTACTACAAAGACTAGGGTCATCTTTATCTGTCGATTTCCAAATATTTAATAAACTATTCTCAATCCAATACCATCGGTGAGTCAAATTAGTAACAATTGGCATAAACCCTGTCGGTCTTACCAAGGAAAACCCGTTAAATAACATGTAAATAATAAAAGAAGAATGCGTTCGCCAATCCGTTCTGGTATGACTGATTTTATAATCAAAGGTAGCACAAAAGGACATGGCTCTGGCAAAAGCATCTCCTAATTTATCAAATACGGGTTGGACAACTACTGATTGTTCATGCCATAAAATTTCCGTATTGGCTTCCCATATCAATTGTTCTCCCTTTTCTTTTTGTTCGGGTTGTTTTAATAATTTTTCTCCTTTGTTAATTTTTCTAAATGCAGTGAGGATAGGTTGGTAATGTTTGTCGTTTGCCAAAATTTTTTCTAAGCCCTTTATGCCTTCTTTAGCATAAGCGATATGTACCCAACCAATGTCATCAAAAATGCGATTATTTAATAAGCGTATTAGTTGAATGTCATTTTTAAAGCCCTTCCTTTTTCGGTCAATAGCAGTCTGGATATCTATTATTTCAAAATCTACCCATTTGAATGGTAATAAGGACAAACCAATATGATAAGAGGCAAAAGCAGCCATACCAGACCATTTGAATAGAGGAGTATTATTATCATAGATACTAGCATAAGTAGCACTTATCACTTTGTTTCTTTCAATTACTTTATCAACTGGGGGTAAATTACTTTCTATATGTAGCTTCCAATCAGCTATAGTAGTTAGGTTATTTGTCATTTTAAGTTATTGTGAACGATATATTTGCCAACCATTATAGCAACAATCACAGAGAGGTATAGTTGTCCAACGAGGGTATGAATAATGATTAGTCCCTTGGCTGGTGGTCTCTTAGGGATAATATCTCCAAGACCTAAAGTAGTCATATTTACAAAACTAAAATAAAGATAATCAAAATGAGTTAAATCACCTCCATTGGTGTAAGTGAGCGAAGCAGGATATAATTCATTAATGATTATCATTAAAAAACTACCCATCAAGCCAATAATGATGTACCCACTCATAGCGCCAAAGACGATGTTTAAGTCTATTTGAACTGAATTGAAAAGAGTATTTAGAATATGATATAAAATTAGTGCAAAAAAGACAAAATAAGATAAATGTTGATAAATAAGGAGATATTTAATGTCAAAATTAGCCGTAACTGCGAAAGTACAAAAGAGTGATAAAAAAGCTAAAAGTAAGCCCCAATAAAATAATTTCAAATCTAAGATTAAACAGTTGGAGGCAATGAAAAGTAATAAAGAGAATAAAATATTAAAAATTAGTAATCCTTGGGTTGTTTCCGTTACAAGACTTGAAATAGTTAAAACGGAAAGTAGGAAAATCAAGAGAATTTTAAAATCTCTACCATCTAATAGATAACGCATTTTACTCAACATAGGATAGATGACTGCTTTTTGTTTGAATGTATATTCTAGTATTTTTAATTAAGAAAACACTAATTTATTAGACAAAGGGAATGCCAATAAAAAATGCTATTCTAAAAACACATAAATATCTAATATTCAGCACTTAAAGTCAACTAAAACAATTGTAAAAAAAAAGAAATAAAACGAATCATTCTGAAATTTAAGCCTATTTCACCTCAGTCTATTCGAAAGGAAACAAACAGGAAAGAAATATTAGAGCCACTTTTTAAAATAACACAACTACTCCTTGAAAAATTGGGAGTTACAGCAAATTTTGAAGCAGGTAGGCTTAGAAAAACTGTTCCTAAAACCAGAAGTCTTATTAGCTAAACTCAAAAAAGAACTGAAATCTAAAATAAAAATCGTTAATCGAGCGATTCTGAAGGGAGATAATAAAGACGTTAAAGTTGAGAAAAAGTCAAACGGCTCGCAGAAATGGAAGCTTATTTACAATGCTAAAGAGGAGGAAACCAATCACCTCATTTACAATCAGTTCCCTGTAATTGGTATTGTTCCATTGCTTAATTGGGAAAAGCCCAGTAAATACCCCGATAAATATTTAATCAAACCCTGCCGAAAGCTAAATGAGCAGGCACAAACTTCTTGAACTACTCCATAATCAATGAACTATAATTTAGGTTCAGGCGTCAAAGTAACGCAGGCACTTGTATCCCTACAGACTCCTGTATTGCATCCGCCCGTAGAAAAGGTAATCAAACGATAGTAGGTTTCCTGACTTAAAGTAGATGGGGCATAGCTACTGTTTATCGCCCCCTCTATATCATTAAACCCACTCGTACAAGAAGTGGTACTCTCCTGCCATTGGTAGCCAACCGTCCCACTTCCACTTGCTCCACTACTCGTAATAGCAGGTGGGTCATTGTCATTGGCACAAGATGGTTGGGTAGCATTAATCGTTATCTCTGGTATGGATGTCACCTCAATATTGACAGTAATTTTAAATGCCCCACATTGTGAATTATCGCTAATACCATCTGACCCAAAAGTAAATGTACCACAAGCATTTGATGTCGTAATGGTTATTGTATTATCACTGAACTATTATAATCTCTTTTATCAGAAGAGACTAACATAGTACCATCTTCTAGTAATTGAAGCCCCCAATCCTGTCCTAAACTATCGAGACAATAATACCCAAGGAGACTTCCATCACATAAATCATAAGCGGTAATCCAAGTACTAGTTGATGGATCAGAGTCATCATTATAATTAACATAAAGGGTATTCTCATTTGAGGCAAAATTAGATCCTGCTGTTCTAGGAATAGTAAACGCTGAACTTGGTACAGGCACTCCATCACAACTAAATCTTCGAATTTCATTATTAAGGTTGTTATCCAGACTACCGGTTTCACCTATATACAAAAACCCATTAATATCAATTCCAAGGCCATGAGGAAAACTTAAAGCCTCTCTATTAGCAAAATTATTATACCAGGGATTCCCAACTTCTGTACCTATAATAGCAGTAGCAGGGTCAGAAGAGGCATCATAATCTGCATCTAGAGCAAACTTATGTATGCTACCACCATGTGAAATCTCATTTAAATACATGTATTCGGTGCATTCACATCCTTGAACACAAGTTTGTGGTTTTAAGATAACCACTACATCTTTGAAGCAACTAGGTCCTTTATATATTCTAATCGTATACTCCGTATCGCTACCTGGGTTGGTTAGTATGGCAGGCGTGGTAATGGGAGTAGTTGTGATAGCAGTTGCGTTGGTATAGGTATTCGCACCTGAATTGTCATCAAAAGTATTTCCTATAGAATAATGAAAACGATCTCCATTGGTGGCACTAATTTGTAAAAAACCATTGTCATCTGGTTCATTATTGGTACAACTAGGAGAGATAGCATAAGCTTTAGACACAATCTGTATCATTTGACCAACCATCTCCTATATTTACCTGACAGGTGAAAGTAACGGGTATAGTACAGGCATCGATTGAGTTTTCTTCATGTAGATTGGGACTTGTTGGTAGAAAACGTTTATTATTATTTGCTTCCTTATAAGTTGGACTATGGATTATTTTAATGCTTACTTCATTGATAGTCCTCATAGATAAGGTAATAAAAAGTAACACTCCCCATCCCAATAAGGTCAATAGTGAGAAAATAGTAACTCTAGGATTTCGGCGGCTTATCATTCTTTTATTATTACAGGTCAATAGGTTTCATATTCTAATTCTATAAATTTAGTGGAGGTATAGAGCTTTTTTCTACAGGAGCTATTCTTTTTACAGCGGGGGATAGTTAGGGACACGAAAAAAATAACGGTTCCTTCTACAAATTTGATTTTAATTTAAGACAGCAAATAACTGACGGTAGGGAGGTTTTTGATGTTTTAAATTAAAAGCTTGAAAAAATTTATAAACTTATTTTTGTCCCATTACTTGAGGTATGGCAACTATAACTACGGAATCCGCCGCTTAAGCCAAACAAAAAGTTG
>CAZXYA010000291.1:0-11487 GCA_964644655.1 uncultured Saprospiraceae bacterium
AAATATCGACAATTTGTTGGTTTTAAAATTTACATAAGAGCCTAACTGATAACAATTCCAAACTATTAGGAATTTAATTCTCTAAGCACTAGACTCTGGCATAACATTAGCTATATTCTATATTTGAATTATATTTAGTATCTTTGATTATAGACTTTTAGATCTTGAAACAACAAATTAGTCATGCAAAATTGAGTTGGATGCCCTAATCCAATGCTTAAATAATTGTCCCATGAAATTAAAATCCTGCCTTTCTTTTTTATTGATTGTCCTTAATTTTATTGTAACAGCTCAAGAAGCACCTGATTTTACAATTGTGACAACTGATAATCAAACGATTAATTTATATGATGATTTTTTAAATCAAGGTAAATCTGTTGTTATTGAACTGTTTTTTGTAGATTGCCCTCCTTGTAGAACTTTTGCCCCTTTTATGTCAAATCTTCACAAAAAGATGGTTAATCAGGAGATTGGCGTAGAATTTATTAGCCTATCTGTAATACCTAATGACAATGATGAGACGGTCAATGAGTTCAAAAGAATGTTTGAGCATGATTGGCATTTTGCTCATTCAGGTGGAAAAAGTTTTGAGGCGGCAGAACCTTATCAAAATGGTACTTATGGTACTTATTTTGGCACACCAACTATTGTTGTAATAGCTCCCGATGGTACGGTTAATTATATCAGAAGAGTTTTTAGTGATAATAATGCCTACATCGAAAATATTGAAACGGCTATTATTGAATCTCAAACTGCTTTTAATGATAATGCACCTACTACTGCCATTATTAATGGAGGGATTAATACGATTGCTGGAACAGGCTTGAGTGGAGTCGAGATTAAATTAACTGGTGCTACGGATACGACAATTATTTCCGATGAGAACGGTAATTTCCAATCATCTAACTTATTGGCGGATGAAGATTACACCGTATCCCTAACTAAGAATACTAATGCTGTGAATGGGGTAACTACTTTAGATATAGTCCTTATTTCTAAACATATTTTAGGCATTGATCCCTTTACAACTAATTATCAACAGATTGCGGCAGACGTTAATCGGTCAGGTTCGATTACGACTTTTGATTTAGTGCAAATGCGCCAACTAATTTTGGGCATTAGTGATAATTTTCCCAATGCACCTTCTTGGGTTTTTGATCCTAATGAATTAAATATTTCCGCCTTAGATGAATTAAGTACTTTATCTTTTACCGGAATTAAAATGGGAGACTTAAATGAAAGTGCTAAGCCTAATGATTTATTGGGAGCAACCGAAAGAAAAGAGCTGGCAGCTTTGGTGCTTTCGACCAAGGATCAAAAATTTAAAGTAGGCGAAACCGTTCAATTGACAATAAATGCCGAGAATTTACAAAATATAAAAGGCTATCAATTTTCATTAGTATTTGACGAGCAAATTTTAGCTTTAAATGAGGTAGAAGAAAGCGATTTACATCAATTATACGGTGGTCATTTTAATTTAGCATTAAAAGAAAAAGGAGTACTTTCTACAAGTTGGTATACTGAAAATAAGCAATTCGATAATCTTCTATTTACTTTGCCTTTTACCGCAAAGCGAGCTGGCATATTAAGTGAAGCAATTGCTATTAATGCTACTTTAACCGAAATGGAGGCCTTTGATTTTGAGGAAGAATTATTAGATATAAAATTAAACTTTGAGCCAATAGAAGAAATGCCTAAATTTGAAATTTCTCTCTTCCCTAATCCTTCTGAAAATACAGATGTATCCTTGATATTTGAATCGGCAAGGAGCGAAAATATACTCTTAACCATTGTAAATTTAACAGGTCAAGTTATCAATCAATCTTTTCATGAGGTAACAATAGGTCAACAAACAATAAATTTAGCAACAGCTAATTGGCCTGCTGGAATTTATATTCTAAAATTAGCAAATGAACGAAAATTATTTCAATCTATACGAATGATTAAAGGGTAGCAAAGCATTCAAAGAGTATTAGAAAGTTTGGCACAAAACTAAAAATGATCGAACAACAGAACTGTTGCCCGATCACCTAGGGGGAATTTTAAATATAACTTAAGAAAAAATTACATTTACTTAATAAGCATTTTCTTAGAAATATTGAAAACTCCAGATGAAATAGTGTAGTAATAAACACCAGAAGCCAGATTGTTTTGGTTAAAAGTGAAAAGGTTTGATCCCTTATCATACTTGGCAGTATGTGTTTGAATAATCTTGCCTGTATTGTCGTGAATCATAATAGTGGTTAAAAGTGCTTCTGGAAGCTCAAAAAGTATGTCGGTTTGATTGACAAATGGGTTTGGAGAATTTTGAGCTACTCGCATACTTTCTCCATTATTGGAAGTGCTGAGTGATGCTTGAGTTACTTGACCCGCTTGTAAATCGACACCAGATAAATCTTTAAATGCTGCAATTTGTAAAGTCTGACATTGAGTCTTAGAGCCACAACTTCCTGTGGTTGTTAAACAAACTTCATAATCACCTGGACTAGCATATTCATGAGTAGGGCTTGGATCTGTAGTACTTGTTCCATCTCCTAAATCCCATTGATAAGTTCCTGGAGAAGAACTATTGAAGAAAAATACAGAGGTCCCATTGGCAGAATAAGTAAAAGAAGCATTTGCCTCTTGAGAAGCGCCTACTCTTACTTCATTACTCTCGGATACGGAACAACCTTCTGCATCTTGTAAAAAGGTAGTGTATAAGCCTGCTGGTAAATTATGAAAATGAGTGGTGCTATTGACCTCAACTGTTCTAGATGATGGACCCTCGTAAGAAAGTGTATAAGGTTTTTTGCCACCAGATATAAAAACTCTCATATAGCCATTATCTTCATCACAAGTAGTTGCTCTTGAAGTAATGGAACAATACAAATCACTAGGTATATCTGTAATAGAAGTATTAGAGAAAGTAGAACAACCATTTGCATCTTTAACTTCTATAATATAAGTACCTTGAGGCAAAGAAAAAGTAGTTGAGTTTTCTTCAATAATTCTATTGCCTTCACTACCACCTCCTTTCCAAATAACCGTATATGGCGCAGCACCTGATGTAATATCAACGCTGATTGTACCATTTTGATTACACTTAGATTGAGTTGAGGCAAGGGTTATTGACATTCCACTTCGATTTATTTCCAAGCTAGCTATTGCTTGGCAACCATTATCATCTTCTAAAGCAAAACGGTAAGTACCTGTCATGAAACCAGTTAATTCTGTTGTTTCGGATATAGCTACACTGCCTTCTGTTGGACCACTCCAAGATAAAGTATAGTTGTCAGCAACTTGGCCATCACTTGGCTCTATGATTACAGCCCCTGTACTAATAGAACAATTTCCTTGTAAAGCTCTGACAGATACTTTTGGCAAATTTTCTCCTTCTGCCACGAGTGTAGTCGTAGTAGCAGTACATCCATCTTCTTGAAAATGAACTTGGTATTCGCCTGAGGGTAAATTAAAAATTTTGAAATTTCTGCTATTAGCTATATAATTTGCATTGACAGGACCACATAAAGAGATATAGAAAGGTGGTTTATCATTTGGTATATTTATAGAAATGCTACCCATGCCATTACATCCTACTGCATTACCTGTAAGCGTTAAATCTTCAGGTAAATCGCCTCTGTCCAAGGTAACTGTTTTTTCAACAAAGCACCTAGTTCTAAAATCCATTACTTTTATTCTGTAAGTGCTTGGAGGTAAATCTGAAATTGTATAGAAAGGAAAAAAAGTATTTCTTTCCTCCCAAATCGAATTACCTATATTATCCCACTCGATAACATATTCTCCAGAACGACCACCTATTATATTAATGTCTATTTCTCCACGAGATTGGTCGCAAAATATTCCATTGGTAGAAACTTCTATGTCAAACCCTACACAGCGCTCATCTTCTACTTGTGCAGAAAGATTATTTGTTTGGAAAACAAAACAAATAACCCATAATAACATTGGGGGAATAAGTCTTTTCATAAAATGAAAATTAATGGTTAAAGAGATTAGTGTCAACGACACTTTTTTGGTTAAAAAATATACAGACTGGATTTTTACTATTAAGTAGTGCGGATTAATTAATTAGGTAAAAAATAGCAAGAACTTACCAAAGTAATTAGACTGCATTACTTAAATATTTATAAATCAATAAATTAGGTATTTAAAATACTTAATGAAGTGATTTTTAAATAAAAAAACTAAGTCATTTACAATAATTTAGTAAATAACAAAAAATAATGTGATGATAAAAAGATTTGAGAAAATTCTGTATTAGGTAAAGAAAATCGGCTCGGAAGTGTTTTTCTGGGGAAAAGTTGTACTAGTCTTTTATGATTAAATGTTTGGTAATGTTACATTAATTAACCTATTTTATTAGAAAATTACCATTTTGATTATTTATAAAAACTCTTATGCACCGCAAATATATAAAAACTTACATTAAATAAAAATATTATAAAATAATTAATGTGATGTTTTGCAAAATTAACAGGAAGATGAGTTTAACATGCTATTAGTTTTTTACATATTAGTGACAAATATTCTTCTAAAAATGAGTGAAAACTAAAATAAGGAGTTAGTACAACAGGTTAAATTGTTAAAGTACTAAAATAAAACTAATAACCATTATTAATAAAAAAAGCCACAACGAAAAGGAATTCGTTGCGGCGTAGTGAAACTCTCTCTACTTAGTTTCTGCGACAAAGATATTTATTTTTTAATAAACTTCCTAATAATTTGTTGATTTTCTGAATTTATTTGTAAAATAAAAGCTCCTTTTTGCAAATTAGCTACATTTAAAGGTATCTTTTGTTGTCCTTCTTCCTGAAATGAAGATTGATGCATAACTCTTCTACCAAGCATATCATATACATTAATCTCTACTTGACCATCTATGTCTAATATATAATCTAAAGTCAATTGGTCAGCAGCTGGGTTTGGATACATTTTATTGAACTCGATAGGTTCATAATCTACTACTGTTGCTTGCACATCATCTGTCAGCCTACCAGAAAGGGTAGCAAATCCATATACGGGGCTGTATTCTGTCCATCCCTCTGGACATCTTGATCTAAATCTAATTTCATAATTAGTACTAGAGGAAAGATTTCTTAAGGTCTTTCTTGTTCTAGAGGTGCTAACTCTTGACCAGTTAGTAAATCCTTCTGCTCTGTATTGAATCTGGTAACGATTTGCATCTGGAACGGCATCCCAATTAACCCTAACTCTAGTTATATTATTAAAATATTCTAAATTTGTTGGGACTGGTGCTACACATATATCTGCTGGCGGCGGCGGCGGTGGAGTTGTTCCACAATCATTTCCACCTGCTGCAAAAGTTTGGGTTTCAGAGGCACCATAATTACCAGTACTACTAACTAATAGATTTCCATTCAAATCAAAAATGGCATATTCACCTCTTCCAAATTCACAACAAATACCATCTGAGAAAGCATCGAAAATGGTGAAATTGTAACAACCCGCTGGTAGACAAACATCTGTTTGAATAATATTGGTGTTGAAATCTACATAAGGTCCTCCTGTAGCCATTTCATTTCCAGCTTCATCTTGTACAATCCAAGTGATTTCGCTGCCATAATTATCTGGTCGAATGAAAATAGAAACTAGATTCTGATCACAATCAATTGGACAATCTGCGCATCCTGATGCGCCACAATCAATTCCTGTTTCTTCTCCATTTTGTACACCATCGTCACAAGTAGGTTCAGTAACACATGCTATACATGATCCGCCACAATCAATTCCTGTTTCATCTCCATTCTGGATTCCATCATCACAAGTTGGTTCTGGACAAGTTGGGCAAGTGACCCCTCCACAATCAACTCCTGTTTCATCTCCATTTTGAATACCATCATCACAGGTGGGGTCAGCAGGTGGGGCACAGGCATTGACGCTATTATTAATAAAGGATTGTAAATTGGCTTGGACGTAATTTTCCATTCTAGTCGATTGTCCAGCAGAGAACATATACATACATTCGTCATTGGAGTAATCCATATAATTCATGTGCATATCTACGGTACCGCAAGATTGAACGCCATTTTGTGGACAACCATAGTTCGGTTGACTTGCACTAGGTGTATCTGCTACACTATCATCTTGATTACATCCACCTCCCCAAATATGATCTAACAAAAAGAAATGACCAACTTCGTGGGTTAAGGTTCGACCTCGATCTAGAGTGCTAGCAGTACTGACATCTCCACAAGCACCTGTTCCACCAAAAGCGAATTTAGCAATCACTACACCATCACCGTTTCCTCGACCACCAAGTGGAGAGTAGCCTAATATATTGTTTCCAATGTCGGTTACGAAAATATTTAAATAACCGCTCCAATTATTGACTCGATCACCAGTTGTTTGGTTGACAGTAATTGCCATTTGTCCCTCTGATAAATTATATCCATTGGGGTGACTGCGAGTAGCAACACAGAATTCAACACAAGTTTCTCCATTAGAAACGCCAGGAAATAAGCTGGCCGCTGAATTGGTCCAACTATCAATGTCCACATTGCTTCCTTGAAAGTCGGCATTCAAGCTAGCTATTTGTTGATTCACTAAGTCTTCTAAACAGCTTTGGTCATTAGAGCTAATGCCTTGGAAATGTACAGCAACTGGAATAGTCACTATTTCTGCACAATTTAATCTTGAAGTAGCCGTCTTTGAAGCAGCCACTCGATTAAAAGCAGCCATTCGTTCCCGAAAATTTTGTTGATATTCGGGTTGAGCCATTAAATTTTTGGTGTGTTCTGTAGAACTGCACTTTCGATCTTGTGCGGTTAAATTTGTAAGTATTAAAAATGTAAGTGAGGTTAAAAATAGACGTAAAAAATTCATATTTAAATCTGAGATTGGTTGTTGACTTCCTAATAAAGCTTGCCAGAGATTGGCTAATCTGCCAAATTATAAAGTCGGTAGATTTTGTAGTGGATACATTCTTGATAATAAACCCAAATGCTATGCTTATACAAATGCTGCCTATAAAATAAAACAGGAAGGTGTCTATTGAATAGTACCTATTTTATTAATGCAATAGCATAAGCTAATCAAAAACGTACTTTAGTAGTTTTGTCATATCAGGACAAGCTACCAACTAAAAAATCGCTGAAAGTTTTAATTTTTTAAGGACATCGTTTTTTCCAAGAAAGGTTGTCTTTCGGTGTTGTGAGGGTAAGTAAGAAAAGAAAGACAATATCAATAATGTTCACGGTAAATAATCTGCTTGAATAAAAATTGCATAATCATATTTTAAGCAATTTAATGATTGCAGAATGGTCATAAAATCGGTTTTCAGGACAAAAAGTCGTAAACATATTGGAGGTAGAGGTAGGTGGTCGCAGTTGTTGTGTAAGCAGTTTCTAAATAATAAGCTGCGATTTTCCTTTCCTTTTTCCGTTAACTAGACTAGTTGTCAAGTAATAGAATTCATTAAGCGAATTAAAATGAATACATCTAATAAGCATCAGTTTTGATAGATTACTTTATCAAAATTGTAATGTTTTTATTGAAAAAATGATTTGCAAGAAAGATGGATGAGCGAAAGTTTATTAATGTAGATAAGGAGATTTAAGGGAAAAATCTCTGATTTGTTATAGTTTGATTGTATTGCTCTACAAATTAATAAAATAATCAAATGAATATCAAATAAAATATTAAAATATCATATATTTAATCTCCGATTTGTATAATTTTTGACAAATGCGCATCAAGTGTCGCAAGAGAGGGAAATAGTCGGTAAGTATTTTAATTATTGCTAATATTATGCCAATTTTAAATGTGTTCTCTTTTAAGTAGTCAGACAAAATTATTTTTATATTTCTTTTGACAGGATTTCAGGATTAACAGGATTTAAATTGCTGAAAATCAAAATTAGGTAAATCTTGTAATTCTATCTGAAAATTTAAACTAATTATGTCCAAGTACTTATTTATGCGAAGTCATAACGTTTCTTACTTGTAAGAAGATTATAAAATATTTATTTTAAATCAATTATAGTTGGCGAAAATTCGCTAATATTGTCCAGAAATAAGATTCTTTAGTAACCATGAAAAAATAAGCTAGTCTTTTAACATCATCATTTAAAACATCTTTTCTAAAATTATCACATAAATAAAATCATAGAATGAATAAACAAGTTAAATTGGCTAAACGACCTGTAGGTATGCCAACAGCAGATACTTGGACCTTAGAAGAAAGTCCAATTCCGGCGATCAAAGAAGGCGAATTTTTATTAAGACAAGATTATATTTCTTTAGACCCCGCCATGAGAGGTTGGATGAATGATGCCAAATCTTATATTCCTCCCGTACAAATCGGAGAAGTAATGCGTGCTGGTTCAATTGGAGAAGTCATTGAATCTAAACATCCTAATTTTAAAGTTGGGGATGCAGTAACAGGCTGGGGTGGAGTCCAACAATATATTGCTACTACTGGTCAAGGGTTTTATAAAGTGGATACAAAATTAGCGCCTGCGCCAATGTATATTGGTACTTTGGGGATGCCAGGGATGACGGCTTATTTTGGTATATTGGAAGTTGGCAAAATCAAAGAAGGAGAGACGGTTTTAGTTTCTGGTGCAGCAGGTGCAGTTGGTAGTGTCGTTGGACAAATCGCCAAAATTAAAGGTTGTACGGTCATTGGTACGGCAGGAGGACCAGAAAAATGTAAGTATGTAGTGGAGCAATTAGGCTTTGATGCTTGCATTGATTATAAAAATGATAACGTCTATAAAGGTTTAAAAGCAGCAGCACCGAAAGGGATTGATGTTTATTTTGATAATGTAGGTGGTGAAATCTTAGACATCGCTTTGGCTCAAATTAGAAGAAATGCGAGAATCGTGATTTGTGGAGCTATTTCTCAATATAATAATAAAGAAGCTATCAAAGGCCCCGCTAATTATTTGTCACTTTTAGTCAATCGGGCGAGCATGACAGGGATGGTGGTCATGGATTATGCTAAAGATTACGGAACAGCGGCACAAAATATGGGTATGTGGATGGCAGAAGGCAAATTAAAGTCTAAAGAAGACATATATAATGGTATCGAAAACTTTTATGAGACTTTTCAACGATTATTCTCTGGGGATAAGATGGGGAAATTGGTTTTGAAATTGAGTGAATAATTGAAATAAATCCTTGGACAAAAGTAACTTAAATTTTCAAGCAGGCTGTCAAAAGAAATATAAAAGTAATTTTGTCCAATGACTTACACTCAATTGTGTTTTAAATATATTTAGAACTTCCAGTACTTGGAGTTCTTACGATTACTCACAGAATAGATTTAGTCCCCAAAGGGACTAAATCTATTCTGTGGGTAATCAAAAGAACTTGAAATTCTGGAAGCGCTTTCAAACAAAAAAACCAGTATAAATACTAATAAACAAGTGAATCATCATGTCTTAATTCTAGGTTGTGGAAGAAGCGGCACTTCCATTTTCGGCGAATTTTTCCAACATTTGTCACCATATACTTATTATAGTGAGCCACCATATTCGGATTTAAAAGCGTATGATTATTCCCAATCTATTGCAATTAAAGTACCTACCGAAAGCGAAGGATTTTTACCCACCGAAGGATTATCTTTTCCTTTAGAAGACTTACTAGAAAGAATTCCTCAACCCTTGACTATTTTCTGGCAGGTGCGTCATCCGCTAGATACCATTTGTTCATTGAAAGTAGGGATTGCCAAAAATTGGGGGCATCATCCAAGACCTTTGGATTGGCAAGCTTGGTTAAAGAAACCCTTAATCGAACAATGTGCGTATCATTGGAATTATTTGAATACCATTGGTTTTGAAAAAGTTGCCCATTTAGTGACGATTTCTAAATTTGAAACTGCGGTTCTAAATCCAGTTGCCTACACCAAAAATATTTGTGAGTTAATTCAGGTTGATACTCAAACAGAGGCTCTAAATATCCAAAGTTGGTGTAATCGAGTTCAAAATACCAATAACCCTAAATTTGTAGAAGCGATGACTTCTAGACTTTATTCTACCAAAGACCATAAAGTGAAAGTAGGACGTTGGCGAGAAAATTTGACTGTAGAAGAAGTAGAACAGGTTTGGCCGATGGTGGAAGCGACGGCTAAGCAATTTGGCTATAGCATCTGAGTTCGTATTACCCCTATGGCCACGACAATTAGGAATAATTGAATAACAAATAGCATAAGGGCAACTAATGCCTGAACAATTGTACCAAACTTATCTTTTTTATTTTCAAAGATTCGATACATTAATACCAAAACAATAGTATAAATAATTGGATTAAATATCAATATCCATCCAAACAAGTATTGACCAATTAATCCTAACAAAGTAGCATACCCTATTATAAAAGAACTTATGGTTAAATGTTCTGCAAAATTATATTTACCAAAGATTAGTTTAGTAGCCATTCCTAACCAAAGTATGGTTAGTATCCAGAAATATTTTAGATAGGCATGTACAAATCGGCCTGCCTCCATACTTGCTTCTTTTAATGCAGAAGGTTTGTCGGAACTTTCAGCATGCTTATTTGAATTTCCAGTTGGTATGTCAATAAAAGAATCCACAATTAAATAGATAGTAACTGCCAATATCAAAAAGGAAATTGGATTAAAAATACCTTTTCTTTTTCCTTGAAGATAATTCGTGACAAGTTGTTTGGGGTTTAGGGTCAAGTATTTCATATTCAACAAAAAACCTTTATCCATATTGGTAATAGTTGAAAGGGCCTCTGCAAACATTGACTGAAAAGTAATTTTTGGAACACCTGCTCTTTCTCCACAATTTGGACAGAAATTTTCTTGATGTTCGTTTTCACATGCGATACATATCATTTGGTAAATATTAGGAAACACAACTCTCTGAGTTGTGCAACAACGTGTAAAAATTGTAGAGGAAATATTTCTATATAGATGGTCAGGTAAAAAAGGAGACTACGAAAATATTTAAAATATCATCTAGCTCATCAAATCCGTTGCTAACTTAATCCGTTGCTAAAAAAAAGCTTAGGAATGAATTAAAATTAAAATGACAATTAAAATTAAAACCACTACTGACAATCAATAAGGTGCAATTTTAAAATGTAAAGTTATTTTGAACCGTTCCTTAGCAACGGATTTCTATCAATTATTTATTTGACGTTCTATAGCGCTCTAATGTTTTAGTCTAGTGATGAGCTAGATTGATTAGTATTTTAGTGGATGTTAGATGATTTGCTAACATGGCACAACTCAGAGAGCTGTATTACTAAAACTTATCCGATTCCTGATAAGCTGCAATCAATTTTTTTTCGCCTTCCATACCTGCGTGAAAATTACCATGTTCCATGCCTAAAATACCATCGAAACCTTTGGAATGAATGTATTTAAACACATTTTTATAATTAATCTCGCCAGTAGTGGGTTCTTTTCGACCAGGATTATCGCCAATTTGGAAATAAGCAATTTCGTCCCAAGTTTTTTCAATATTAGGAATTAAATTGCCTTCTTGAATTTGTT
>CAZXYA010000292.1:0-11426 GCA_964644655.1 uncultured Saprospiraceae bacterium
GTTAAGCAGATTTATTGTCTTAACTTGTGGTCCTAATTTTTGGGGTAACTACAAACAATTCTTAATTTTTCAACGAAAAATTAAGAATTGTTAACCCCAAACCCCACTTTTTAACCGCCAAAGGCGGTGTTTTAGAAATGTGTACGGTAATGAGTTATTTATTTGCAGAGTTATGAAAAACAAAAAAGACTCAAAGAAAATAGAGGCGAAGGAATTAGTTCTATAGCTGTTTTTGACGCTTTAAATCAGCATGCCCCTGAGGATGCGATTATGTGTGTAGATCTAGGAAATAATGCTTATTCCTTTGGACGTTATTACGAATGTAAGGCGAATAACCGCTTTTTAATGTCTGGCTATTTAGGATCTATTGGTTTTGCCTTACCCGCATCTACGGGTGCTTGGGCAGCCGTAGCTCTAAAAAACAAGATTGGGACTGACTTATAACTGGTTATTCACTTTTTCCATTTACCATACAATAACAAATCCCTTGAATCCCTGTCTAGCTTTAAATGGTTAGCTGTACGCTGATGCCGACTATACCAAGTTAATGGCGATTCGCCACGGCTATCTTTTATGCTTGGGTCTGCTTTAAAATCCAGCAAAAGTTGAATCATTTCTTTACTACCATAAGCTGCTGCTAGGTGTAAAGGTGTTTCTCCCACAACCTCAATATCTCGATAATAAGTGCTGGTCGGAATCCCTGTTTTGGCTTTAATATTCGGGTCAGCACCCGCTTCTAATAATAGTTTGACACAGTCAAATGCACCTTTGTTAAACCCTTTGGCGGTCACCGCATGTAAAGGTGTTTCTCCGGTTAAAAGCGACGACAAATTGGGGGCTGCTTTTCGTTCCAATAATGCTGCTACCATTTTAGTTTCGCATTGATTGGCTGCAGCCATTAACACCGTTCCTTCTTCGTAGCCAACTCCATTGACGTCTGCCCCTTGAGAAAGTAGGTAGTCAAAGATGTGATAATGTCCACCGTAGATAGCTGCATCTAAAGGCATTGCTCCACTTATAGACGCCCTTGCATTTATGTCCAAGCCCTTTGCTAAACATTCTTTGACAAATGCCAAATCGCCAGTCGAATAACAAGCTTTCCAACATTCATTTTGTAATTGTTGTTGGTTCATTTTTTTATTATTGAAGTACTATTTCTTTTTTCAATTAACATTTGATTGATTATTTGAATCGCTTTTTCATCTATTTTTATTGATTTGGATAACGCTATTTCTTTGTAGTAGTCATTTTTAATCCCAATCCATATACTGTAACCGAATAGCATTTAAAATAGCCAAAAAAGCTACGCCAACATCCGCAAATACTGCTGCCCACATGGTCGCCATACCTAAAGCACCTAAGATTAAAACGATAATTTTCACCCCAAAAGCCAAGGTTATATTTTGCCAAATAATAGATTGAGTAGACTTTGCAATTTGAATACCAGTAACAATTTTAGAAGGTTGGTCCGTTTGAATAATCACATCCGCTGTTTCGATGGCTACATCGCTGCCCATAGCACCCATAGCAATGCCAACATCACTTGCCGCTAATACTGGCGCATCATTAATCCCGTCTCCAACAAAAGCGACTACTTTAGTTGGGTCTGCTTTGATTTTTTCAACCTCATTTAATTTATCTTCTGGTAATAATCCACCTTTAGCGGATTCGATGCCGAGTGATTTTGCAACTTGCTGCGTAATCGAATCTTTGTCACCCGATAACATCATCAAGTTTTTAATCCCCGCTTTTTTTATTTTGGAAATACTTTTTTGGGCATCTGCTTTTAATTCATCTGCAATTGTTACAAAACCTATAAACAGCCCATCGACTGCTACTAAAACAATAGTTTCTATAATAGCATCGGTTTCTTTAGGGACAACTATATCAAATTGCTCCATCAGTTTTTTATTGCCAACTAACCATGTTTGGTTATTGATTTTTCCCTTTAATCCTTTTCCTGCAATTTCTTGTATATCGGTGGCGTCTGGCAAATTAATAGTCCTTGAATATTCCATAATTGCCTTGGCAATTGGATGGGTAGATTTAGCTTCTATTGACATTAAACCCCTCATAAAATCTGTTTCCGTCCAATTAGCTTGTAAAACAATTTCTTTAATTTTAAAAACACCCTTGGTCACCGTTCCCGTTTTGTCCATGACCAAAGTATTGACCTTCGTCAACTGGTCTAAAAAAGTCGCTCCTTTAAAAAGTAAACCATTTTTAGACGCTGCACCTAATCCACCAAAATACCCCAAGGGAATAGAAATCACCAACGCACAAGGACAAGAAATCACTAGAAAAACCAAGGCTCTATATAACCAATCTGTATAGTCATAATTTTCTACAAAAAAGTAGGGCAAAATAAAAATTGCTAAGGCAAGGTAAGTCACAATCGGTGTATAAATCTTCGCTAATTTTCTAATCAGCAATTCTGTTTTAGATTTTCGAGCCGTTGCGTTTTGTACCAATTCTAAAATTCTAGCAATCGAACTATCATTGAATAATTTTTCTACTTGCACATCAATGACCCCTTCCAAATTAATCGACCCAGCCATTACTTTTTCGCCTTTCCGTACGCTCTGAGGTTTACTTTCTCCCGTTAATGCTGCCGTATTTAAGGACGCTTTTGAGGAATTTAAGACTCCATCCAAAGGAATTTTCTCCCCTACTTTTACTTGAATGCTTTCCCCTATGGCTACTGCTTCTGGGTGTACGCTTAAAAACTGGTCATCTCTAAAAACAGTCGCTGTTTTAGGACGCACATCCAATAAAGCTTTGATGTTATTCTTGGCCCTTTTGACTGCTGCCCATTGGAATAATTCACCAACTGCATAAAACAACATCACCGCTACGCCTTCCGGATATTCTCCTATGATAAATGCCCCAATAGTTGCAATGGTCATTAGGA
This sequence comes from uncultured Saprospiraceae bacterium, assembly GCA_964644655.1. GTDB lineage: Bacteria > Bacteroidota > Bacteroidia > Chitinophagales > Saprospiraceae > JAFMDF01. The sequence continues at coordinate 2,912 of CAZXYA010000292.1, forward strand.
AAAATTCGGTAAAAACTTCTCCTTTTTGTAAGGTTTCCCACGCTTCTCTTATAACAGGAATTCCGACTGGTAAATAAGCCGCAATATACCAAGCCACCTTTACCCAACCTTGAAAAAAATCTGCTTTGACCCAATGTTCTAACCCTAATCCTATCATCAATAACACAAAACTAATCCCTGCTTGTAGGTAAGGATTGCCCCCGTGGTCGTGATTATGGTCGTGGTCATGATCGTGGTCGTGGCTATGAGCATGACTATGATTGTGATCATGTCCATTATCTGCTGTATGCTTTTTTCTGGAAATTAGAATGGATGGTGCTTTCGCATTGATTTTTTCTTCTAAATTACAACAGGTTTGATTGCCTGCTTCATCATAGGTATGTATATGTACTTCTTGATTCATAGATGATGTTTTTATACCTCAAATTTACCAATTAAATCAATGCAATGGTATTGCAAGAAAAGTTAATTCATTATTTCGTCGTTACTTATTTATAATCTTCTCGTGGCGGATTAAATACATCCATAATCCGACAATCCGTCAATGCTATTCCTGAGTGTGGCTTATTACTAGCGATAACCACCACATCTCCTGCTCGACAAATTCGTGTCACGCCATCTACGGTCATTTCAAATTCACCAGCTATGATATTCGTAATTTGTTCATGTGGATGGTGATGTTCTGGTAGGGCAGATCCCGCTTTTACCGTTACATGCATGACCGTTAATTGGTTGGTGTGAATCAATTTAGCTTTGAATCCTTCGATTATATTAAAATCAGGTAACTCTTTTGTGGTAATAAACATAGGAATGTAGATTTAATAAATTTACAAATTTGAAATTATAAACTGCTGATTGTTAGGACGTTTTTTAATTTTAATTTGCATTTTAATTTTAATTGATTCCATAGGCATTTTTGTTTGCTAAGATACGACTTCTTTGGAAATGGTTAATTTCGCATTTTAGTAGACGTTCTATTTAGTAAAATGAGGTTAAATGATGGGCAATACTTTCAAAATATCGCCCACCATTTAATTTATTTTACCGCTAGGATTTCTTTGACAAATAGCAAGTATTTTTTAGGTGGTTTTAAAACCGAAGAAAAGAAAAAAATTGGAATTGAAACGACTTTTTTATGAGATTTTTCTTAACATAAAATAATATAAAATGGATGGAACTGCCTTTTCTATTTATGCTTTTGGTATTTATGAAATCATAGCAGGACTTGGCTTTCTATTTTTTCCAAATTTAATATTAAGTACTTGTACAAAATTAATCGACACTTTAGAAAGAGGGTAATGAGTTGATGAGTTCATAAGATAAATGAGGTAAACAAAGCATTTTAGACCAAATACTAGGCTCATTAGCTCATAAATCTCATTAACTCAGTATCCTCAAAAAGTGTCGAATATTTCTGCTCAGGTACTTATCCTTTTTAAAAATGGAAAAAACCACAGAACCTTGGATAAGTGTAGTTGGCATTCTAGCCATTTTAATTGGCTATTATCATTTCCAGATTGGACAATTAGCCATCCATGAACTATATTGGACGACCATCTATGTGAGGATAGCATTTATGCTTTTGTTATCGCTACTAATTCTAATAAAACAAGCGCCTAAAAAAATACTTTTATTTGGTGTAGCTAGTATGCTATCTATGATTTGGACTTATTGGACTTTAATTTGAAACGATTTCCAAAGTAACATTGATGAATAAAAAAATTAAACAATTATCGCATGCGGAAATAATAAATACGGCTAAAAAATTCCCTATAGTTGTTCTTTGCGAAAATTTCCTTAGCCCAGAAAATATAGGGATGGCTTTTCGGATTTGTGAGGCAATGGGGGTGCAGCATTTATATTTAACGGGCAGTAGCCCCAATTTACCCAATCGGAAAGTGGTAAAAGCTGCTCGTTCTGCCCATAAACGAGTGCCTTATAGTCATCAATTGGATACATTTGGTTTATTACAAGAATTGAAGGCTAAAGACTATCAATTAATCGGTTTGGAAATAACCAATCAAAGCGAAGATATTCATACCTTTGATTTTAGTGCCTACCAGAAAATTGCTTTTGTAGCAGGAGCCGAACGATACGGTATTTCGGAGGCTACCTTACAAATTTTAGATACTACCGTACATATTCCAATGCATGGGGTTGGTACTTCCATGAATGTGGTGACAGCTTTGTCCATAGGATTGTATGAAATGACAAAGCAATTGACAGGCAAAGAGATTATTAAATGACAAGGCACTTACAACCCATTCCATAAATTTAGCCATATCGAATGGAAAAATTTGTAAAAAAGCTTTCCATTTTTAGAAGAAAACTCTTCATTTCTACAATAAAAATGAATTAAAATCCAAATTTAATCCTACCTTTAATTTTTTTTAAACCTCAAAAAGAATTATGAGAAAACTAACAAAACTTTCTTTCGCAATTGTCTTATTTATGCTTGGCGCTGCTTTTACTAATAAGCACTCTAGTAACGAACCAGGCGTTTTTAAAATCATGGAAGTCACCTATTTATGGGATCTATTGGCGGACAATTATGAGCCAAATCGAGAACGAGATGATACTTGGCTAGATGTCGGATTACGGTCTAAATATGCGCTGGCAAAAAATTACGCTTCCTTAAGTATTCTAGAGGAAACTTTTGGTGAAGATGTATTTTTAAGAGGGCCTCATCAAGAAGAAATAGATTTTAATTCCACCACTTCTTTCGGCTATTATAATCCTCGATTTATTGCCAAAATACATACCGCTATGGCTAAGGCTTTAAAAAATCCAGTTTTTAGTAAAGTAGCGAAAAGTTTTTATGACAAACATTTAAAGAATATGGCCCATACTTATTATGCTTCCTTTTTATATTTGGAGCAAAATCCAGAAATAAGAGAAGGCTTGATAAACGAATATATAAAGATGGTGGCTCAACCAAATGGCACAAGTGAAGGTTCTTTACAAGAGCATTTTAGAAGTTTTGCAGAAGACTTAGAAAAAGGTCCTCAAAAAGCAAATGTTTATGAAGCGTTTACTGCGCCGTCATTTTGGGTTCGTCGCTATATTGACGGTACTGCGGATGATTTTATTAAATTATTAGAGTTAGTAGTTGGGCATTTTGAAGGAGCGAAGTAGCCATAAACAAAACAAAAAACGCAAATAGCATCAATGACATTCAGCCAAATCCTCAACGATTTAAAAAAGAAACAGTATCAACCTGTCTATTTCTTGCATGGCAATGAATCCTATTTCATTGATGCTATCGCCGATTATATCGAAAAAAATGTCTTATCTGATGGGGAGAAGTCTTTCAATCAAACCATTTTATATGGCAAAGAAATAGAGTTTAAGCAAGTCGTAGATACCGCTCGACGGTATCCGATGATGGCGCCTTATCAAGTAGTGATTATCAAAGAAGCACAAGAAATGCGGACGCTGAAACAATTGGTAACTTATGTCGAACAACCTGCCCAAACGACGATTTTAGTCATTTGTCATAAACATAAACGCTTTGATAGTCGAACGAAATTAGGGAAAATTTTAAAAAAGAAAGCCGTCGTTTTTGAAGCTAAAAAACTATACGACAATCAATTACCTGATTGGATTCATAATTATTTGCAGGATAAAGGCTTTACTATTAAACCTGCTGCCACCGCATTAATAGCTGAATATTTGGGGACCAATTTATCAAAAGTTGTCAATGAATTGGATAAATTGGCTATCAATTTGCCCAAAGGGACAAATATCACTCAGCAGCATATTCAAAGTAATATTGGTATTAGCAAAGATTATAATGTCTTTGAATTACAGAAAGCTTTGGGGCAAAAACAAGTGACTAAAGTAAACCGAATCATTAAATATTTTGGTGCTAACCCTAAGAAAAATCCAATGGTGATGATGGTCGGATCACTATATAATTATTTTAGCAAAATTTATATGCTGCATTTTCTGCGCAATTCAGGTGACCAAGATATACAAAAGGCTTTACGACTCAGCTCCAGTTTCTTTTTAAGAGAATACAAAGCCTCTGCTCGAAATTATCCAAGACCACAAACAGAAAAGGTGTTAGCTATTTTAAAAGAGTATGATTTGAAATCGAAAGGGGTGGATAATAATACAATGAATAATCCAGATAGCGAGTTGATGAAGGAGATGGTTTGGCGGATCTTGAATGTTTAAAATATCAAAATGAAAAACTTTATTTTACTTACTATTCTTATTATTTTAACCACTACAATTGGTTTTTCACAGGTTAGTAAAAGTAAATCTCTTAATGCCAAGTATAGTTTTAATAATGGCAAATATGGCTTTGTAAATGTAGAGGGAAAAGAAGTTCTACCTTTTATCTATGACGCTGCAAAGGACTTTGTGCAAGATATAGCCCCCGTTAAATCAGACGGTTTTTGGAAATTTATTGATAGAAAAGGTAACGAAATTGATTCAATTCGTCTCAATAGAATTGACTTAGATTACCCCAACCATTGGTTAGTAAAAAAAGATGATAAATGGGGAATCTATTATTCGGACGGAAAATTAGTAGCACCTATAATTTACAAAAGAATACAACGATTTTATGGTAATCCTTATTTCCATGTTGCCTTAGATGATGGATGGGGGTGTATAGATTCTCTCAATAATATCATTGTTCCACTTAGTTATCGTTACAGAGTTGACATAGTGTCGAAAAATAGATTTATAATCACGCCAAAACTTAAGAAAGGATTAATTGGTCTTAATCAGAAAGTTATTTTGCCGCCAATTTATGATGAAATAATTCCTTTTAACAAGAAAGTATTTTTTGTAAAAAAAGAAGATAGCTGGAATTTAGTAGATTCGCTAGGGCAGGTTATGGACTTAGATTTTCAAAATATTTACGTTCATAAGAAAGCCAACATCGCCCTATTACAAAATAATGGTTTATGGGGAGCATTCAATAAGCAACTCCAACCTTTCCTTCCAATGGAATATGAACACCTAAAATATGATTCCTATAATTCAGTATTTAAAGCAAAAAAAGAAAGCAAATGGAGCCTCTTAAATCAAGAAGGTCAAGAGATTATTCCTTTTGAGTATGATTTTTTAGAAGAAATTCCTCACGGATATAAATTGAAAAAAGGAGGTTTAAGTGGAATAGTTGACAAAAAAGGTAGAGAAGTCATTCCTTTAAAAATGGATAGTTTGTTACACCGTAGATATAATTGGGTAAATTTAAATGGAAAATGGAATTATATAAATAAGCAAAAAAAATTCGTTTTCCCACTTCCATTTGACCATTTAGAAGTAATGGATAGAAGTGGCATTCGGATTGAAAGAAATAATAAATGGGGGGTAGCTAATAGCAAAGGTGAAATAATTCAACCCTTAATCTATGACTTACCATTGATTAAATTTGGCAAGGATATTCTTGTTAAAAAAGATGGACAATATGGAATTATCGATAGTTATGGGAAATTATTCAGGTCCGTTCAATATAAAGATTACATCTTTTCTAAAGACAGTACGATGATGATTCTTGAAAAATCAGGAAAATTTGGTTTACTCAAAAATAATCGTGCACTAATTATTCCTTTTTCATTCGACCACCTTTCTTTTACAACTGATGGTAAAATAAAAGGAAAACTTAAAAACTCAGTAGGCTTTTTTGATAAAGAAGGGAATGTTTTAGAGGGCATTGACGAATCGTCAACCTCCTTTTATAACCTTTTAACTAAGGATTTAGATGCTAAATCCTTAGTACTTAAAATTGGTAATGAAAAAATAATAATAAAAAGTATTGATAAAGAAAAACTAAAAATCAAAGAACGATTACTAAATGTAAAAGTACCTACCTTCAAAGAAACCACTAGAAGTGCTCGTTATATTCACTCTACTGAGTTCGAAACCCGAAGATTTTTGACTCCTACTGGTGACGAGGAAAAAAAGGTAAATAACCTTGGAAAAATCTCTTTTAAAGACTTCAAAAAAGTCTTAATAAATTTATTCGGGGAATTTCCATTTTATTTACAACAAATAGATTTAACAAGGTTTAATTCAACTAAGTCAATTGGAAGAAGAGAGCAAAGACAAATTGACTTTGTAAAAAATACTAAGGTTGAAGAAAAATCAAAGATTAAACAGATTCTATCAATATGGGAAGAACAAACACATGAAGAACTTTCAAAAGGAGAAAATATTTATATTGAAAAAGCAACTTTTTATAGCCCTTTCTATAAAAAGTCCTTTTTCATTGAGCATCTATATTTTCAATTAAAATAAATTTAAATATTAATATTCACTACTTTCGACTATAATTCGGCGCCTCCTTAGTAATCGTAATATTATGCGGATGACTTTCTTGGTAACCTGCGGCAGTAATCTGCACAAATTGAGCCTTTTGTAAATCAGGAATCGTGGCTGCTCCACAATAGCCCATACCTGCACGTAAACCTCCTACATATTGCACCATCACTTCTGCTAGTGTTCCTTTAAAAGGAACTCGACCTTCAATGCCTTCTGGCACTAATTTTTTAATATCATCTTCCACATCTTGGAAATAACGATCTTTTGAGCCTTTTTGCATAGCTCCTAAAGAACCCATTCCTCGATAGATTTTGAATTTTCGACCTTCGTAAATAATTGTTTCTCCCGGTGCTTCGGCAACGCCTGCAAATAAGGAGCCCGCCATAATGGTATTTGCACCAGCAACTAAGGCTTTTACTATATCTCCTGTGTAACGAATACCACCATCCCCGATAATTGGGACGCCAGAGCCTTTAATGGCAGAAGCTGCTTCATAAATAGCCGATAATTGTGGAACGCCAACACCTGCCACTACCCTAGTGGTACAAATACTGCCTGGACCAACACCCACTTTCACACCATCTGCACCAGCATCTACTAAAGCTTTTGCTCCTGGACCAGTTGCAACATTCCCTCCAATTACTTGTAAATCAGAATATTCTCTTTTTACTCGTCTAACTGCATCCAATACCCCTTTAGAATGACCATGTGCCGTATCCAAACAAATCACATCTACGCCTACTCCTACTAGGGCTGCTACTCGTTCTAACATATCCGCCGTTACACCAACTGCAGCACCAACGACCAAACGACCAAAAGAATCTTTACAAGAATTAGGATAATTCTGGACTTTCATTATATCCTTATAGGTAATTAGCCCTTCTAGTTGATTATCTTTTCCTACGACGGGCAATTTTTCTATTTTATGCTTTTGTAAAATATCTTTGGCTTGGTCCAAAGTCGTCCCTACGGGTGCAGTTATCAATTGCCCAGTTGTCATCAAATCTGTAATCGGTCGATTATTATTAGTCTCAAACCGCAAATCTCGATTGGTCAAAATACCAATCAATTTATTATGTCCATCGACAATTGGAATACCGCCGATACTAAATTTTTTCATTAAGGCTTGTGCATCGCCCACCGTCGAGTCTCTACGCAAAGTCACAGGGTCGATTATCATTCCACTTTCCGACCGCTTCACACTTCGCACTTGTTCTGCTTGGGCTTTAATACTCATATTTTTATGAATAATCCCAATACCTCCTTGTCGAGCAATGGCTATGGCTAGGCGATTATCCGTTACGGTATCCATCGCTGCTGAAACTACGGGTAAGTTCAATCGAATCGACCGAGTTAATTGTGTACTAATATCTACTTCTCTTGGTAAAACCTCGGAATAGGAAGGAGCTAGGAGTACATCATCAAAGGTTAATGCTTGTCCTAGAAATTTACTGGTTGGTGTTTTTAGCTTTTCCATGCGCAAAGGTATGATATTTGAAAATTCTGAAAAACCCTTTTTATAATAAAAATTAAAATGAAAATAAAAATTGAAAAAAATGCTTCCCATTTTACCCTTTTTTGTTCTTTTACACCAAATTTATTTATTCAATTAGGAATTCAGTATCAGATTCTATCCTGTTAATTCTGAAAAATCCTGTCATCCTGTAATATGTTTACCGAAGAATATTTTATGCAACAGGCTTTCAAACAAGCCGAAAAAGCTTTTGACGAAGATGAAGTGCCAGTTGGTGCAATAGTCGTTTGTAATGATTTAATTATTGCTAAAGCACATAATCAAACAGAATTGTTAACCGATGTTACGGCACATGCAGAAATCATTGCCCTGACCTCCGCCGCAGAATATCTGGGTAGCAAATACCTTAATGAATGTACCATGTATGTGACTTTAGAACCTTGTGTGATGTGTGCAGGTGCTTTGGCTTGGGCGCAATTGGGTCGATTGGTCTTTGGAGCTAGTGATGAAAAAAAAGGATTTTTCCGATATGGAAAGGAATTATTACATCCTAAAACGGTGGTTTTGCAAGGGGTGATGGAGGCACAATGTGGGGGATTGATGAAGGAATTTTTTAAGAGTAGGCGCTAGAAAAGTGTTAAACCATATTCGCAAAAATTTCTTTCACTTCAATTTCAATATTCGTAACAGGGTCTTTTAACTTGCCTGAATTAAAGAAAAATTCTTGGTCATCTGGTAATAAAATTTTAACTGCTTTTAAGG
>CAZXYA010000293.1:0-2436 GCA_964644655.1 uncultured Saprospiraceae bacterium
CGATGTGGCCCAAGGTTTCGCCATTTTACGGCATCATATAAAGATTCATCAAATTTGACTTTAGCCGAAGTAATTTTGTTTTTAGAAGCTTTTTGTGCTGTTACAGGCGCACAACTGAAAAAACAAAAACACAAGCCAATAAATAGGAAAGGAACGTGTAAATTTCTCATCCGACTACAAGATTACAGGATTTTTCAGGATGAACAAGCAAAAAATCCTAAAGGATATACCTTTTCACCTGAATTCCTCTGGTTAGGTAATATTAATAAAGTCTCAAATATAGGAAATTGTTCGGATATGAAAGTTGATTTTTTTTTGAAGCCGATTACAGGATGACAGGATTTTTTAGGATTTACGGGATTTGGGTAAGTTTTTAAAGTCATTTTCTGAAATAAACTACTTGGTAAAGGGAGTTAGAGGAATAGATAAATTGCGTTTTTAAAGCATGAATCTGGGAGAATTTTATTATATTTGTAGGGCAACATACTATTAGAACAACACATACAAACACCAAATGGCTAGAGATATTATTCATTTTGCGATTAGAAGAGCGTTGGAAAAAGAAGGATGGCTCGTAACTGACGACCCTTTGAATATTTCAAGCGGTAATACAAGATTTTATATTGACCTTGCAGCCAATAGGTTTGTAACAGCTGAAAAAAGAGATGAAAAGATAGCCATAGAGATAAAATCATTCAATTATGTATCTATCTTAGAACCATTTTATTGCGCTTTGGGGAAATATTTAGCTTATCAAAGTGCTTTAAAAGAAGCAGGAAGTACTAGGAGATTATTTCTGGGAATTGCCAATAGAACTTATTTTCGACTAAAACAAATTCCTATTTTTCTAAGAATTTTCAAGGAATTTGATATTCAGTTAATTATTGTAGATACTAAAAAAGAAAAAATAGTCCAATGGATAAAATAAAGAAATATAAGAAAATACTAAAGAACATATTAGTAAAACATTCAAAGATTAATTTTGAAAACATGCCTTTAGTGAAATCTGAAGTCATCATTGATACGGATAAAAAGCATTTTATATTAATGGATATGGGTTGGAGCAACTTAGGTTTTATTCATAAATGGGTTTTTCATTTTGAAGTAAAAAACGATAAAGTTTATATACATAAAAATAGTACAGATTTTGATATTATAAAAGCAGTTATCGAAAATGGAATTCCTAAAAGTGATATAGTGATTTCTGTCTTAGAAGAACCTACTAATCTTTCTGATGCCATATTAGGCGAAGCAGCGTAAGCTATCTTTTTACAAAAAATCAGCTGAATTTAACAAATGACACAAGCTCCTACCGTTTTTATTTCTTACTCTTGGGACAATGAGGCTCACAAAGCATGGGTCTTAAATCTAGCAAAGCGCCTAATAGACAATGGGGTCGATGTCACCCTAGATCAATTTGAATTGGGCCTAGGCAAAAATTTAAGTCATTTTATGGAACGGGCTGTGGCTGATGCCGATAAAGTCTTATTGATTTTGACCGAAAATTATAAATTGAAGGCAGAAGGTAGACAAGGTGGAGTTGGTTATGAGTATTCCATGATAAATTCCGCTTTGTATAAAACACAAACCAATAATAGTAAATTTCTGCCTGTTTTAAGAGGAGAAGATAGAACTGCCTCCACGCCTATTTTTGTCGATGCCTTTGTTAATCTAGATATGCGGGATGATGCTCAATTTAGTGCCACTTTGGAGGAATTATTACGGGCTATTTATGAAAAACCAAAGGTGGTTAAGCCTAAATTGGGTCAAATGCCTGATTTCTTAAATCAAACAAGTACAGTCGCACCTATCAATACTGATAAAATAGTACCGCCTACTAACAAAGATTCCATAAGCGATAAAATGACGGCTTTGACCGAAAATCATCAAACAGCAAAATCATTATTAGCTCAAAAACAAGCACTAAGAAAGCTAGTTGGTCGAGGTAAAACTAAAGAAGCCCTACAAATACTGGATGAAATAGCCAAAGACTTAAAAGATACTGAACTAGAAAATACAGCTATTTTATTAACCAACCAGTATGCCGATAATGCCAGACAAAGTAGACTAAACATTGCTTCTCCAGAATCGCTACGGATTGGTTTGAATAGAATTAATGCTAGTTTGTTGGATATTATACAGGATTTGACTTAATTAAAACATGCTATATATGAATGATAAAGCTAAAAAGAAAATTGAGAAGGCTTTTGAGACAAAGAGTATTAATCTAGATTTGTCAAATTGTAACCTAAAAGAGATTCCTAAAGAGATTAGTGAGATGATTTGGTTAAAGAGCATTGATTTAAACAAAAATAAAATCTCAGAAATTAAAGGACTGAATAAACTAATTAATTTAGTAGATATTAACTTATCCCATAATCAAATCTCAGAAATTAAAGGACTGAATAAACTAATTAATTTAGTAGATATTAACTT
>CAZXYA010000293.1:2536-11426 GCA_964644655.1 uncultured Saprospiraceae bacterium
AAATCTCAGAAATTAAAGGACTGAATAAACTAATTAATTTAGTAGATATTAACTTATCCCATAATCAAATCTCAGAAATTAAAGGACTGGGTAGACTTAAATCTTTAATGTCTATAAGACTTATTAATAATAAAATAATAGAGCTTAAAGGTTTAAAAACTCTTAAAAAATTAAAGACTCTTATATTGAATGTTAATCAAATTTCTGAAATTGATATAAATCAAATATTTTTTTTAGAATCAATTTTTCTATCAAATAATAATATTACCTTATTCAAAGAAACTAAAAGTCTAAAACTCTTAAAGTTAAAATTTATTTTTCTCCAATCTAATAATTTAAAATTTATAGAAACAAATAACCCTATTAATAATATTCCGGTAATAGGTCTAAGCAATTCAAAAATTAATAGTTTAAGTCCTTTCAAAAGTCAAATCCTTAATGGTCAAAAAGTATATTGGGAAAAAGTACGTAATCAATACAAAAATAAAAAAGGTGATATTGAAATTTATGTCGGCTCAATAAGAAATTATTCATTAAAAAAAGGAATTTTTGTTTATGGTTGCCATCACCTAAAAGAACCCGCCCCTGAATGGATACTCCTAGGCCCAGAAATGGTAAAATCTTATTTCCAAGCCATCGAAGAACAAGGCAAAGAAGAAATAAATGAAGTAAAAGTCTTACTAATCGGAGATGGTGGTGCAGGAAAAACCAGCCTAGCTTATCGACTAGCCCATCCTAGACGAAAATTACCTACCGAAGATAAGCGCACTAGAGGCGTAGATGTCCACGATTGGAAATTTACCAAAAATGGCAAAAAATACATTGTGCATTTATGGGATTTTGGTGGTCAGGTGATGTATGATATGGTGCATCAATATTTTTATTCCCAACGCTCTTTATATCTTTTGTTAGACTCTTCCCGTAGCGGGGCGAATGAAAATGATAGTCGCTTGAATCAATTATTACAATCAGCGGAATTATTTGGTAGAAATAGTCCGATGATTATGGTGCAAAATGAACATACGGGGCATGAGAAAAAAATGGATTTTGGCACTTTACAAAAAAACTATCCATTTCTAAAAGAGTTTCGCAAAGTCAACCTATCGAGTAAAGAAGGTTTGGAAGATATGAAAAATTTGCTTAAACGGTATATTGAAAAAATACCGAGTGTTGGGCAGGTTTTACCAAAAAAATGGTTGCGGGTTCGAGAAAAAATAGAAGCCTTTCCTAAAACACAATCGACCATGTCCGTGCAGGCATTTCGTCAATTATGCAAGGATAGTGAAATTAAAGATAGAAAAGGGCAGGATTTACTAAGCAGATATTTTCACCAATTGGGTGTCTTTCTTCATTTTCAAGATAAAAAAGAAAGTGCGCTAAGCAAACTCATTATCTTAAATCGGGAATGGGCAACCAAGGCTAGTTATAAAGTCTTTGATGCGGAAAGCATGCAACAAGGGGAACAAAAAGGCTCCTTTTGCACCACAGATTTAGACTTTTTTTGGCCAGAACCAGAATTTATAGATTTCCATTCAGAGTTATTAGATTTGATGAAGGAGTTTGAAATCTGTTTTGAGTTACAAAATACCAAACGGTATTTAGTGCCTCGGATGATGGATAAAATGGGTGATACCGACTATTGTGCAGGCAAAGAAAGACCATTGCATTTTTATTATGAATATACCTTTATGCCAGAAGGCTTACTAAATCGCTTAAGTGTTCGGCTACATGATATGATTGGTGGCGAAAATGGGGATATGGTTTGGAATGATGGGGTGTTTTTTGAAGATAAAGGTATCAAAGCAGAATTAAGAGAAATCCGCCAACCTGATACCAATCGCATTCAAGTAAGAATTATTGGTACTGATGCTCATTTTATGTCCGAAAAATTAATTCGGGAAATTGATAAAATTAACGATGTTTTTAATTTAGAACGATTGAAGGTAACGACCAATATTCCTTGTATTTGTTCTGAATGTCTAGAAAATGATACGCCTTATTTTTATGATTTTAGGAAAGTAAAAAAGGATTTACAAAATCCTGACCCTAAATTTCATTGGAATTTATGCGATATTTCTCGAAAAAGAGTGGAGTATCATGACTTATTAAAAACCATTTCCCATAAAGCTTTAGAAGAAGCAGTAAAAATCCAAAAAGAAAAGAAAATTGGTCAATTTGGAGAAGATGAAGTAGTATTTAGAGGAGAAGGTATCGAATTAGCTAAAGATTTATTAGTCAAAAAAAATGAATCATTAAGTAAGGATATTAAAGAAGTTCAAGAAACTGTTCAAAAGGAAAATAAAAAGACTAGAAAATCAGTCAACGCAGAAGCTGTATTAACAAGGAAAGAATTAAGCGAAAAACTGGCGGAAATTCCAACTCAACTTTTACAGGAGATTAAAAATTCACAAGCTCAAATTTTACTAGAAGTTTTAGACAAAATAGACAGTTTAGAACTAGACCATACTCACACCCATGACTTAATCAAAGTCATCGGTGAAGGGATTGATGATTTATTGGTTCATGCTAAGAATAAAGCCGCCTTACTTCCTGCATTGGTGGAAGCCACTAAACTTAAAAAGGAGGCTGATACCGAACTAAAGGAAAAGCTAAAAGTCAGTCTATGGCTCATTCCAACTATTCTAAAATACGAAAAAGAATTATCGGGCAATATTTTGGCGGATTTAAAAGCCAAATGGAAAGCCCGTGGATTTAAAGGAATATTTTTTGAAGAGGACGTTTAATCATTTCCTTCCATAACTTTAAAATTGATCAATAATCTTTTTCAGAGCAGCTATCTCTTCCGCACTCAACTCTTCTTCCTTCACAATATAAGACAACATAGAAGCAGGAGAATTATCGAAATAGCCCTTCATCACCTTTTTCATAAAGCCTTTTTTATAATCCATTTTTGACACCGGAGGGAAATACTAGTAGGTATTGCCATATTTTTCACAATCAATTTTTACTCAAAATAAAAGAGTATAATTTCAAAATCGAAACATAAGTATTGGCTAACAGTAAACAAAAAAAGTCAAATGCTTAGTTATTTATTTTAGTCTTAAAAGCAGTATAAAATACGGAAAATAGGTTTATCTACACCAAGAAAATGGTTAACACTTTCTGAATGCCACAAAGTGGCTAGATTAAAGGGTTTGGGGAGCAAGGAATGTCAACTAGTCGAATAAACTTGTCAAAAATAGCATTCACAAAATTGAGTAAATGAAAATCGCACTTATCGGTACCGCCTACCCGTACAGAGGCGGATTAGCAGCATATAATGAAAAATTAGCGACTGAATTACAACAAGAAGGTCATGAGGTAACTATTTATACTTTTACGCTACAATATCCAAGTATTTTATTCCCTGGAAAGACCCAGTATTCATCCGAACCAGCACCTACTCATTTAAACATCGTTCGATGTATGAATTCCGTTAATCCATTGAATTGGTGGTCGGTTGGTAATAAAATAAAAAAAGAAAAACCTGATTTACTCATCACTAAGTATTGGTTGCCTGTAATGGGTCCATGCTTTGGAACAATTGCCAGAATTGTCAAAGGCAATGGGCATTCAAAGGTTGTCTGTATCCTAGATAATGTTATTCCACATGAAAGCAGGATTGGAGATTCTGCCTTCACTAAATATTTTGTGAAGCCCATAGATGGCTTTATTGCGATGTCCAAAAGTGTATTAGACGATCTTAGGCAATTTACACAGTTGGAAAATGTTAAATTATCTCCCCATCCACTTTTTGATAACTTTGGAGAAAAATTGCCAAAAAATGAAGCACTTACCAAACTTGGATTAGATACTTCTTGTCAATATATTTTGTTTTTTGGCTTGATTAGAAAGTATAAAGGATTGGATTTATTGATTGAAGCTTTTGCTGATAGTCGATTCAGAAATAGCAAGATTAAGCTCATTGTAGCAGGGGAATATTATTCCGATAAAACGGTCTACACAGATTTAATTCAAAAACATAATCTCGCAGCGGATATTATTCAAGTAGATAAATTCATACCTGATTCTGAGGTAAAACTCTTTTTTAGTGCTTGTGATTTGGTCGTGCAGCCTTATAAAACAGCTACGCAAAGTGGAGTCACTCAAATTGCCTATCATTTTAATAAACCGATGGTGGTCACAGATGTTGGTGGATTAAAAGAATTATGCCCAGATGGAAAAGTAGGCTATGTAGTAAACGTTAATGCACCAGAAATTGCGGATGCTATTCTAAAGTTTTTTAAGGATACAGACCAAGCAGCCATGTTAAATAATATCATCGAAGAAAAGAAAAAATACAGTTGGAGCATATTAATCAAAAATGTATTACAACTAAAAGCGAATGTAAAATAGCGGAGGGCAGAGGGCCTAGGGCGAAGGATAAACCCTCAGCCCTAAGCCGCTTGCCCTCAGCCAAATAATCACTCTATGAAATTCATTAGCAAAGCTCCTTTTAGAATTGGTTTAGCTGGCGGAGGGACTGATGTAAGTCCCTATTCCGATATGTATGGAGGCACTATTCTAAATGCTACCGTAGATCTTTATGCCACCGTCGTCATCATTCCGAGAAATGATGGAAAAGTTATTTTTGATGCTCGAAATGAAGGGGTCAAAGTAACAGTAGCAGCAAAAGAAGTAATAGAAGACATTTCGGGATTGACTTTGCAAATTGGGGTCTATAATCACATTGTAAAAAATTACGCTAAAAAACCGCTTAGTTGCGAAATAATCACCACTATTGATGTCCCTTCTGGCTCAGGTTTAGGAACTTCTTCAACTATCGTTGTTGCCTTAATTGGTGCTTTTAGAGAATGGCTGCAATTGCCGCTGGGAGAATATGATATTGCTCAACTAGCCTTGACGATAGAAAGAAGTGAATTGCAAATGTTAGGGGGCAAACAAGATCAATATGCGGCTACTTTTGGTGGGTTTAATTTTATGGAGTTTCATAAGAATAATAGAGTAATCGTCAATCCACTACGGGTCAAAATGGAGGTCATCAAAGAATTGGAGTACCATCTTTTATTATTTTATACCAAAACAAAAAGAGAATCCTCCAATATTATTTCCAAACAAAAAGAGAATTTTGAAAACAGTAAAAAAACGGTTATTGAAGCCTCTCACCAATTAAAAGCACAGGCTTTTAAAATGAAGGAGTCCGTATTGACAAACGACCTTTTCCAGATTGGCGAATTACTTAATTTAGGTTGGGAAAACAAAAAACAATTAGCTAAGGGCATAACTAATAAAAAGATTGAAGAAATTTATAGTACCGCTATCAATGCAGGAGCAACAGGAGGCAAAATATCTGGCGCAGGCGGTGGTGGTTTTATGATTTTTTATTGTCCAAAAAACACAAGATTCAAAGTAATTGATGCCCTAGAAGACATGGGGATTATGCATCAACGATATACTTTTCAAAAAAATGGTTTAGAAACATGGAGCAGCAAACAGTAATTGAAAAAAATTTAACAGCGTCTATTCAGCTCAAACAGACAATTCTTTCGGATAAAGAATTGCTCAATATTATTACCAACTTAGCCGACCAAATAGTAAATACTTATCAAAATAAAGGTAAAGTATTATTTGCTGGTAATGGTGGAAGTGCCGCAGATGCGCAACATTTAGCCGCAGAATTATCTGGTCGATATTATTATGATCGACCTCCACTCTCTTCCGAGGCATTACATGTCAACACCTCCTATTTAACGGCTGTTGCCAATGATTATAGTTACGAAGAAGTTTATGCTCGACTTATCAAAGCGGTAGGCAATCGTGGAGATATATTAATCGGTTTGTCTACCTCTGGCAATTCTAAAAATGTGGTAAATGCGCTCATCCAAGCTAAAGCACAAGGGGTTATTACAGTTGGGTTCACCGGTCAAGGCGGTGGAAAAATGAAAGAACATTGTGATGTATTAGTTGAAATCCCTTCTAAAGATACGCCTAGAATCCAAGAATGCCACATGCTGATTGGACATGCTGTTTGTGAAATTGTAGAACAAAAATTATTTCCAAAATAACGAACATGGAGGCAATTATTCTTGCAGGTGGTTTAGGTACTCGACTTCGTTCTGTGGTCAATAATATTCCCAAAGCTATGGCTGCCATTAGGTCTAGACCTTTTCTAGAATATCAATTAGACCTGCTAATAAAAAACGGGATTACTAGATTTATTTTTTCTGTCGGCTATAAATCTGAAAGTATTAGTGATCACTTTTCCAATCAATATCGAGGTTGTGAAATTATCTATGCTTTGGAAAAAACTCGATTGGGTACAGGTGGAGCGATTAAAAACGCCATGCAATTTGTTGAAGGGGAACATGTGGTCGTCGTAAATGGCGATTCTTTATTCAAATCAGCTATACAAGCACAATACAAAAAGCATCTAACAACCAAGGCTGATGTGACTTTGGCACTTAAGCCAATGGAAAATTTTGAACGATATGGTACCGTTGAATTAGGCAAGAATGATAGAATCACTAAATTCTTGGAAAAACAACCTATTGAAAAAGGGTTAATTAATGGCGGTTTATATATCTTCAATGTCCGAACTTTTAATAGTATGGATTTACCCGAAGTATTTTCCATTGAAAGAGAATTTTTTGAGAACCGTGTTAAAGAACTAAGTCTTTTTGGGTTCATTACAGAAGGTTATTTTTTAGATATTGGCATTCCTAAAGATTTTCAAAAAGCCCAGTTTGAAATGGCAGATTTTGCCAAAATTGATAATTCTTGGACCTTATTTTTGGATAGAGATGGCGTAATCAATAAAAAGCGAGACAATGATTATGTCAAAACAGTAGAAGAATTAGAATTTTTGCCCAATGCAATTGAGGCAATTAGCAACTTTTCCAACTTCTTTGGCAGAATTATTATTATTACCAATCAACAGGGCGTTGGAAAGGGCTTGATGACGGAAAGAGCGTTAGATCAAATACATTATAATTTGCGAGAAAATGTCAAAGCTAAAGGTGGTAAAATAGATGCCATTTATTATGCGCCTCAATTAGTCGCTGCTAATTCTTGTATGCGAAAACCAGAAATTGGAATGGCGGTAAAAGCTAGAAATGACTTTCCAGAAATTGATTTCTCTAAGTCTATAATGGTAGGCGATTCTCCAAGTGATATGGAATTTGGTAAACGGGCTGGAATGGTTACTGTATTTATTAGTCAACAGGAATCTAAAACGACAGCAATTTATAACAGCAGTTCTTTAGAGGATTTTTCTAAATTATTGAATAGTATTTTGAAGTAGCTTGTTTCTATCTTCACAACTTCAAATAGGTCAAAATATCATCATACAATCCCGTCTCATTCGCAAATAAAGCATAATTCTTAGCAGACTGAAACCATTCTTTCGTAGTGGGGCGATGCTTTTTCGCAGCATTTAATAAGTCATCCGTAACGATCGGTTGAGGCATCCCTTTACGCATAGACTCTTCCAATTTCGACTCAATGGCAATATCTATAACGGCTTCCAAATCTGCGCCTGAAAAGTCAGTTGTTTTTTTAGCCAATTTATCAAAGCGAATATCTTTAACTGGTTTATCTTTTAATTTAATATTTAAAATGGCTACTCTAGCCGTATCATCTGGTGGTGGGACAAAAATAATACGGTCAAAACGACCGGGTCGTCTAAATGCGGAGTCTAAATGCCAAGGTGCATTGGTAGCAGCTAGGATTAAAACGCCTTCATTATCATACTCTACTCCATCTAATTCTGATAAAAATTGATTGATGACGTGGCGACCTGAGAAATTTCGCATATCTGTTCGACTGGCCCCTAAAGCATCTACTTCATCGAAAAACAAGACACAAGGCTTCATTTGTCGCGCCTTTTGAAAAATAGCGTGTAAATTTCGTTCACTATTTCCGATATACATATCCAAGATATCATTAATGCCAACAGATAAAAAATTGGCATTTACTTCGCCTGCGGTAGCTCTAGCCAAGTGGGTTTTTCCACAACCGGGAGGGCCATACATTAAAATACCTCCACCGATTTTTTTGCCATAGGCTTTATAAATTTCTGGATGTTCTAAAGGTGCAATAATTTTCATGCGAATCTCCTCCTTTAGTTTTTCCATGCCCCCTACATCTTTGAAGGTGATTTTAGGGCGTTCTATTTCTACGCTGGTAGGTTCTTCTTCCACATTTCCTCCCATAGTATTACCTAGCACTAATTTTTCTGGTTCTGGTGGATTATTTTGCTGTAATTTTAAATTAATCGTTGATTCTAAAAAAGCATCTTTTAAAGAAGCATCGATAATAATCGCTTTTTGATAGGCATCTTTTGCTTCAGCTATATTATTCGCTTGTATTAATAATTTTGCATAAATCAACCAAGCATTGGCGGGTGCTAAACTGTTGCCAATAACTTCTTCTATGACAACTAAGCCTAAAGAAGTCTTTTTTAATTCGTGATAGACCGTAGCCAACCATACCTTTAAAGCACTATCTTTAGGTGCTAATCGTAAAGTTTCTTTAATTTCTATGGCTGCCTCCTCATATCTTTCTGCTTTGGTTAAAGCATTAATATATAATTTCCTTAATGGAACATTAGTAGGGGTGGCTTTAATAGCTTCCCTTAAACTATTTAATTCATCGAATTTCATAAAATCAGTTGATTGGTCAATGGTTAGTATTTTATGAATGTAAATGTATGGTAAAAAGGAAAGGAATAAAAGTGGATGTGTAGTAATTAAAGCTTCTAAAAAATATTTTAATCCAAATTTGTTTATTTGAATTTTATAAAATTAGCTAAGAGATACTAGTTTTTTGTATTGCTATAAAAAGAAAAAACCCCTATTAATAATAGGGGTTTCTAACCCAAACAAATAAACACAAAAACTACTTTTTAATACTACAAGTATATGGGTTTTAT
>CAZXYA010000294.1:0-2179 GCA_964644655.1 uncultured Saprospiraceae bacterium
ATTTTCAGAGAGGTATTTATTAAAGGGTAACAAGTCTAATATAGCTGATTTTCTAAAAGTCCTTGATTATTCTGCTAGACCGTGAATGACGTTGTTAATTTTTTTGATTCTTTCATAGTTAAGCGTGTAAAAAAATTGTTTGCCTTCCAAGTTAAAATGCACAATTCCTGCTTTTCGTAAAACATCTAAATGGTCAGAAATTAAGCTAGATCTTATAGCTAGGACACCAGATAGTGCTTCTGTATTTAGGGAACCATAATCTTCAATCGCTGTTAATATGCGTTTTCGAAGTGGATGGTTCATTGCTTCTAATATTTTTGCAGAAATGCGTACATTTTTAAGGAAGTCGGTGGAGAGTAAAGTTGATGTCATGTCAAGTGTAAATTAAGTGTTTCTTTAATGCGTTATCTCAACAAATATATAATAGAAAATTTATATATATTGTGTAAATTAGAATGCGGTACACTTTACTATAGATATGTGTTTTTTGATAGAGTAACCGCTTGTAGATGGATAAATTTTAACAGGCAAAATAAGATTGCAGAATTGGTAGCTTAATTTTTTCTACGCGCTTATTAAAAAAGGGGTAGGGGATAATTCAATTCAGATTGTCTAGTGACATTAGCGAACACTAATTTTTGGCGAAAGTCAAAGATTAAATTGAAAAAATTGCTTACTCGCATTTTCAAGGTGTCGCTTTATTCTATACTGCTAGAGTGATTTTATATACTAACTTATTAAAATCCGTTTTACCCTCAAGCTCCCTCTTTTGTCCGAGTAGCGAAGGGCGATAATATTTATTTTTCTTAGGGTAGCGTAATGGTTTTATTCAGTTAGGTATCATTTATTGGCTTTCTTTCATTGAAAAAAGGTAAAAGTTCCTAGATAAAGGGTATAGTTTAGTATGTTTGCAAACATTTTTAACTGATAAATAATAAACGGAAGTATTTGTTATTATTAGTTTAATAAAACTTTCACAGAAAATTAATAAAAGCATGCCTAAAGCATCTAACTCAACAACGGCAGAAATAGTTACAGATACCGCTAAAAATTCTGTTAATCATAAAAAATCATCAATGGAAAAGCAGCAGGTGGAGCATGCGGTAATCTTAGCCGCAGGTAATGGGGAAAGGTTTCAAGAGAAAGGGGTAAAATTACCAAAAGTATTGTTGAAAGTGGGCGGCTTAAGGTTGTTGGAAAGAGCTGTTTTAGCATTAAATCAAGTTGGCGTAAAACATTTTTATATTGTTGTTGGTCAATACAGAGAGCAGATTATTGAGATAATGAGCAAAATTGACCGCATCAAAGCATTAGATGTCAATTTTGTTTATTGTGAAAATCATAATGAAGGAAATGGTGTTTCTTTTGGAGCAGGTGCTGGTCAAACCAATGCGCCTTTTTTCTTGACCATGTCTGACCATATTTTCTCTATTCCAACCTTGCAAAATTTTGTTAAAGATGTGGCACAAAACCCAGATATTCCTTCTTTAGCTTGTGATGCGAATTTGGCAGAGGTGTTTGACATGGATGATGCAACAAAAGTGGTTTCCAAGAATGAAAAAATATACGATATTGGAAAAGAGATTCCCAATTATGATTTAGTTGACATGGGCTTATTTTATTTTCCAGCAGGCTATGGAGAAAAAGTAACTTGGAAAGTGGAAAATGGGGCAAAATCAGTTAGCGATATTATCAACCAATTTATTGCGGAAACAGGGGTAAGAACAGCCGTTGTACCAGAAGCGCTTTGGCAGGATGTGGATAATCCAAGTATGAGAAAAGAGGCAGAGAAAAGGTTGGTTAAAACCTTAGTTAAAAAAACGGATGGTTGGGTAAGTAAAAATATTAACCGAGTATTTTCTACTCGTACCAGTATGTTTTTATCAAAATTTAATACTTCTCCTAATGCCGTTACTACCTTTGTCTTTTTCTTTACCTTATATGGCGCTTACTTAGTGGCTTCAGGAGAATATGTGAAAATTGCCATCGGTGCTTTAATTTTCCAAATTGCTTCCATTTTAGATGGTTGCGATGGAGAATTAGCTCGATTAATGTATAAAGGGTCAAAATTTGGCGCTTGGTATGATACCATTACAGATAATATTCGATACATCGCTTTTTTTGCGGCACTAGGTATTGCTGGTTATGTCAATACTGGTTCTGATATTTATTATTATGC
>CAZXYA010000294.1:2189-11394 GCA_964644655.1 uncultured Saprospiraceae bacterium
TGGGCTTGTATACTGCTGCTACTATGGCTAGATTTGTTTGGAATCAAGGCGGTCCATTAACGAATCTAGAAGTGACTAAAAAAGTGGATGAAGCCAATAGTAAATCTACAGGTCTTTTTAGCAAATTTGTTAGCAAGTTTAGAGGAATAGAAAAGCAAGATGTTTCTGCTTTTATGTTGTTTATTTTGTGCATTATTGGTTTGTATCAGGTAATGTTTTGGATTGCTTTTATTGGAGTAATTGTAGCCGCAATTACGATCACAAAATCTATCAGTAAAGCGTGAGAGAATTAGTTAATTTTATTAAAAGAAAGAGTAGTCTCTTTTTTTTATTTCTTGGTTTAGCTATTTTAGGGGCTCTATTATATTATATGGATTTTAGCGTTATTGCTGAGTCATTTAGTATGGTGGGGAATAAAATATTTTTGGTTTTTGCGGTTGCAGCACTCTGGATTGTTTGCAACACCCTTTGTGTATCTACCTTGGTCAATCATAAAGTTCCTTTTTATCATTTATTATATAATCAAGTAACGGGCGATGGTTATAATGTCATTACGCCTTTTGCAGGTCTGGGGGGCGAGCCTTATAAGATCAAGCATTTAACCAATTGGTTATCGCTAGATGAAGCAAGCGAGACAATTATGCGAGACCGTTTGATTCATTCTTTATCTGGAATTATCTACACTTGTTTGACCCTTTGGGTCGTTATCTTTTTCGTGCCAGTTGAAAAAGCATTATTCATTGGTTTTATTGTTTTTGGACTAGTTCTAACAGTCTTTTCTGTCCTTCTTAGCCTCATCATTTTATCGGATAAACCCAATAGGTATTTAGGCAAAATCATGAAGAAAATGAAGTTGCTTAAGGAATTTAAAAGCAATCCTTTAAAGCGGTCTATTTTCTTGAAAGCTTTGTCCTATAAATTATTAGGCCGCGTCTTAAATATGCTTGAATTTGTGGTGATTTTTATATTGCTAGGAATAGAACCTAAATTATTAGAGATTATCACTATTGCTGCGATGTTGGCGCTAAGTGGTACTTTTTTATTCATTATTCCACAAGGGATTGGTGTGAATGAGGCAGGTATTAGTGGTGCTTTCCAGTTGATTGGTAAGCCGATTGAATTGGGATTAGGGGTTGGATTGATTCGTCGGGCTAGGGTCTTGTTTTGGGCGCTATTTGGTATTGCTTTGCACTTATCAGTTTTATTATACAGAAATATTTTATTGAAAAAGCAACGAGAGAAAAATTGATGCTATCGCTGGATTTCTAATTTTCTAAAATTAGTAACTGATGTTACGCAGAAAATCCGAAGGATTTGAATTTGAATAGCCACCGATAGCATCGGTGGTTGAGATTAAATGGAGCACCCCAACTGCTAAGTAGTTGAACTACGTTGTAGTTCTGTGCTTCCTGCAAAATCTTAAATCCCCAGCATTTCCTGCCTACCAGCAGGCAGGCATACTGGGCTATTCAGGTTTGACTACTTCGTAGTCGCTAAGTGCGTAACATCAGTTAGTAACTTAAATCATTTACTGCTTCAACCATTGATTAAGCATAGTCTTAGATTTTTTCCCCATTTTTTCCATTAAAGAAATAGCCAATCGGGTGTCTTGTTCTGCCACAAAACCTCCTTTTTCTTCCAGTCCATTTTGCAAATACGTTAGTGTATATTTTTGCCCAAGCACCAAATTATTGAAAGGATCATTTTCTTTAGTAGGGAGTACACCATTAATGCTTAAAATTTTATCCCCTTGATTAATACCTGCAATATAAAATGGGTGATTTTCAACGATAGCAGAATTAACGGTTGCGCCATCGTCTTCATAGTCTACTCGAATAGTAGCCGTTTGACCAATATTTTCCAATTGTAATTTGACGCCAAATTGCTTTAGTAATTGTCGCATATTGGGTAAATTAGATTGATAGATATATTGCTCAAAAAACGATTTTGCAAAAGGAGCATCGCCAGTAATAGTTGCCAATGCCTTTTCAATATCTGGAATTTGATAAGGAATTTCTGTTTTGCCAAAATGTTCCCACATATAACGCATTAAATCGTCTAAACTCACTTTCTCAAATTTCGACCGTAAGGTTAAATCTAAAGCCAATCCGAGATAAGAACCATAAGAATAATAGCTGACAAAAGTATTGCTATAATTATTGGGATCAACAGATTTAGCGGCATCTACAAATGGCGCATGCTGGCTCATTTCAATAGGGTTTCGATATTTCCTTCCAGGTGAATTGGTGACATAATTAATAGTGCCTGCTAAGCTGTTGATATATTCTTCTGGAGTGATAATTCCTGCTCGCACTAGCGTCAGTCGGGTATAGTAACTCGTAAATCCTTCAGCAAACCATAATTCTCCTGACATATTGGCTTTGTCAAAATCAAATGGTTCTAAGGATTGTGGGCGAATCCGTTCGACATTCCAACAATGAAAAAATTCATGGGAAACAGTACTAATAACGCCTTTAGCATTTTGTGCCAAACTAGCTTTACTTGTACAAACAGTAGAATTCCGATGTTCCATTCCGTCGCCATTCACCCAAGGATTGTACATACATAAAAAAGTATATTTTCCGTAGTCGTAATCGGGTAAACTACCATAAATTGCTTTTTGTTCCACTACAATTTTTTGTATCCAATCGGTATAATCATCTAATTCTTTCGCTGTTCCTTCATGGTCCATAGCCACTTCAATAGTATATTCTTTTCCTTCAGACTCAACGGTGAAGCTACGAAAATCTATATCGCCGATAATGGTCGGACTATCAAAAAAGTAATAATAATTAGGAGCATAAAATTTATTATCCGCTAATTGTTTTAATTGAGTAGCCACTTTCCAATTTGTTCTTTTGCTCAAATCAAACTCAATTTCAATTGGTCGTTTATGCATCTCTTTTCCATAAGCAAAAGTAGCAGGCATATTCATATGTACTTTTCGATTGTCCACTCCCGCATAGGTTCCATCTGCCCGATTAGCAAATAAAGTATATTGGAAAATCACCTGTCCATCATGTCCTGCTATTTCCCATTCATCTGCTAGTCGTTTATAGACTTTTAGCCTATTTCCTTGGCTATCCGTCGCTTTTACATCATAAACATTTTTGGCAAAACTATGAATGGCATATCGACCAGGAGAAGCTGTTGGCATATGTACGACTAGCGCTTTTTGAGGTAAGGACGGAAAGTTAATAGTGATGTCAATCTCGTGGTGCTGCACATTGTCTAAATTGACTTGATAACGGATAGGGTCTTGCGCAAAAAGAATAGCTGAAATGAAAACTAAAGAGCTGAGTATAAACAGACGAATAGTCATAAAAATATGTTTAAGGAATGCTGAGAAAATTATCTCCCTGAAATTTTAATCTAATTATGAATCGGTTTAGTACAGCGTGTAAAAAGTTTCTTAATGTTCTGCGAGCTCCGATTTATCGGAGCGAGATAAAACCTAAAATAACTTTTTACACAATGTATTTAATATTAAAGAAGTAGTACTAATTTATCAGGATGCTACAGGGATTACAAAAGGAATGACCCAATCTCCGTTCAGAGCTTTTTCTTTTGGCCAATACAAACGTAAAGTCAAAGAAAAAGGCCCTTCTTTAGGAATAGGCAGCCAATTTTGTAGAACTGCTTTTTTCGGAGGTGTTGATTGAATATACAAATCTAGTGAACCATCAGCGTTATAAAGCAGGCTATCTCTATCACCAAGCGCAAACCGATTTAAGTCGTTTTCTACTAAAAATTCATCCGCATTATAAGCAGTTAAAGACCAAAAAGCATTAACTGGCGGCAATTCATCTGCCTCAAAGTGAATTTGATACCTTGTGCTTCCCTCAAGTGGATTGCCATTGATATCTAAAGTGCAATTAGGGTAAATCGCATCTTCTGGAATATTGGCGCCTAAGCCAACAAAATCAATATAGGCCCTTCTTAAATAATCTATCCCATAAGTTCCTATACCTTCCTGTATAGCCATCCAACTATTGGTCAATAAACTAGTATCAGGCTTAGCTCGACGATTTTTCATCTTTTGATGGATGAAACTAGGCAAGGCTTTTAGTTTTGTTTTTAAGATAAAATTATCGGTACTTACTTCAAAAGGTTCCCCAGGTACCAAGCCAATTTTTTCCATCTGTCTAACCATTGCAGAATCGGCTATTTTAGGCGTGTTTTTTACCATCAATTGCGCCATTCGATTGAAATAATCGTGGACGTCCAATACTTGAATTTCTTTTACAGGTATAATCGGTTGATTTTCTGTTTTTACTACTCCTAGAGGTGGTACATACGATTCTTTACCATAAGCACTTAAAGGGACTAAGGACATCCCATCTTGAATTGCTTTAACCGTAGTTGCTCCATCTTCTGCATTATTCACTTGGATTCTACCCAATAGCCAAACCATTTCCGTAGGTGCTTTTATTAAGGACATCCCATCAGGTGTTTGTCCTTCCCAATTTGGACCGACAACCAAAAAAGTTTGTGCAGTTGTTCCTGTTGTTCGAGTACCGGGAGAGGCAAAAACATTAGAATAAGCATCTAAAAAAGGTAGTAAATAATAGCGCTCCGTTGCTGGCATAGATAATACTTGCGCTTCACCCCCTAAATCTAACCAAGCAATCGAATAATAAGTATCGACATTGGGTTTGACTACAGCAGTCATGGTATGGTCTGGAAAGGTTCTAAAATGGCCTAGTTGATTGATAGGAGCACGAGGTAAAAACGGATGAGGTTCGGCGGTGTTGGTGACTTCACTTTTTGTTAAATCCATCAATACTAAAGGGTAGCCATAGAGATAAGCAGCGCCCATTATTTTTAGAAATTCATCAGTTGATATTTCTGCAGTTTCCCCTGTTGCTGTTTTGACTGTCGTTGTTTCGTTTTGACAGTTGCTGAATAATAAAAAAAGAAGAAGGAATAGAAGAATAGAATAGTTGAACTTTAGCATATTTAATGATTATTGACCCAAAAATAATACTATTCTGCTTTACTGTGCCTCAATTTGTTCTACTTGCAGGCTATATGTTGCCAAAAATTCTGCTTTTGACATTCTGATTCCCTGTGGTGCATAATCGCCCATAAATTTTTGTCCTTCAATAGGAGTAAAATCGGTCATAGTATTATTGATTGGTGGTACCTTATCAATTTGGGCTTCAAAATTCGGATTGGCTAACATGTGTCTGAACAAAATAAATCCCTTTTTCCAAGGCATATTCCACTCCATAAAATTATAGCCTAAAGCTTTCGTTCTTTTAATTAGTTCCCTATTTTCATTAGCTAAGACGATATTCGCATATCCTTGTTTATCCAAAATAATATCTTCGTCTTTCAAGCCATTGAAATTATAAGTGGCAGCATTGCCTAGATTAAAAGACCAATATCGGACATTGGTTTGGTTAATATTTTCTGGTCCAGTTGTATAAGTCGGGGACTTAAATCTAAAAACAAACACCTCATCTTCTTTCTTAGTAATGCCTGCTAATAAATAACGGTTGTCATTATTTTCAATATAGCCTCTGGTATCAATGGCATGAAAAGGTACCGTTGTATATTTTTGGTCTGTTGGACCATCTAATTGCCCTGTTTTTTCTGTAGCAAACACACCACCTAAACGTTTTACCATACCGGGTAAACTTACATTTCTAACAATGGTCCGCAGGTTTAAGGCAGTCGGTAAGTTAACTGGTTTTAGCTCGATATTTTCTACCTCAGCTTCCATTTCAAACGCCTCTACTGTTGGAAATGCTACCCCGCCATAATCATCAATATTATAATCGTATAGTCGAATAACCATCGTTAATAATCTGCTATCATCTCTGAATGGGAGTAAATTAGGTAGTTGTTTATCCTTATGTTTCGATGGTATAATATAGACTGTAAAATTATTATCGACTTCGACACTATCCTTATTTGCAACAAAAGGATTGGGTTTGCCCGAATCCGTTTCAATTTGATAATCTACCAAGGATCCTTGGGTTATATTGTCCCCTAAACTATAGACATTGAAACTAAAATATCGAGTACTAGGAAAAACACCTTTGATTCTAAAACCTATATTTGGATTGGTTCGGGCTACGGTATAGGTAAAATAATTTGCATAATGGTCTGGTAGGACGCCGACGGTTGAATCTCTTCCAATATAAGATTGCCAAACCGTATTATCGGGCGTAAGACTACCTGCATTTAGGCATCGGATGAGTATTAGCCATGCAGCCACCAAAAAAAATAGGAAACCTAGCAGGAAATAAAGTAGTTTTTTCATTTTGTGTTGTTCTATAAATTTGTTGTACCTTAACAAACTTGCTGTAAAGGTATAAAATAATGTGTCTAGTGTTCTACCTATTATTTCAAATTTGGTCAACTCCTATTGCTAGATCTTTTGGAGGTTAAATTTTTTTTAGAACTCAATATCCGAAAAGCCTCCCAATTCACCCACCAAAAACGACAGCCCATCCTTTTTGACCTAGCAAACGCCTTCCTTTTTTCAACATTTTTGAAGTATCATTATTTAAGCATCACCTGATTATTAAACTAAAATCACCCAAAAATGAGCAATCGGCTTTTAATTGTATTCACAACTTTGATACTGTTCACGACAATGAGCATCGCCCAAACCACCCAAAATGTCAAAGGAACCATTATTGACAAACAATCTGAAATCCCCTTAATCGGTGCGACCATTGAATTATTAGGCACGGATAATGGAACAGTCACCGACATTGACGGTTATTTCCGTTTAGAAAATGTACCTGTCGGTAGACATTCTTTTAGAGTTAGTTATTTAGGCTATAATTCCATCACTTTGCCGAATATGGAAGTGCGAGCAGGAAAGGAATTATTATTAGCTATTTCCTTAGAAGAATCCATAGAAAAACTGACAGAAATAGTCGTAACAGCGGAAGTCGAAAAAGACAAAGCCCAAAATGAATTGGCGACCTTATCCGCTAGAACCTTTAGTGTAGAAGAAGTCACTCGTTATTCTGGCGGGCGAAGTGATGTCGCACGTTTGGCTGCGAATTTTGCGGGCGTTAGTACCTCCGATGATAGCCGAAATGATATTGTGATTAGAGGAAATTCTCCTAGTGGTGTATTATGGCGCTTAGAAGGCGTCCCTATTCCAAATCCAAATCATTTTTCTACACTTGGTACAACGGGCGGTCCAGTTTCTGCTCTAAACCCAAATCTCTTAAAAAACTCTGATTTTATTACTTCTGCTTTTCCGTCCGAATATGGCAATGCCTTAGCAGGGGTTTTTGATTTAGGCTTTAGAAGTGGCAACAGAGATGAACACGAATTTATGTTCCAAACGGGGGCCGTAAGTGGTATAGAAGCAATGGCAGAAGGACCAATTAATAAAGCCAAAGGCAGTTCTTATTTAATAGCAGGTCGATATGCTTTTACGGACTTGGCTACTTCTATAGGGTTGGATATTGGGACAAATGCAGTTCCCAATTACCGAGATATTGCTTTTAAAATTGATTTTGGCAAAAGCAAGATTGGTAAGTTCATCTTATTTGGGATTGGTGGTACTAGCAATATTGATTTCCTACATGATGAAGTGGATGAAACGGACTTATTTGCTGCCGCTGATGAAGATGCCTTTGCGACTTCTCAGTTTGGGGTGATAGGTTTGAAAAATAACCTGCTGATTGATGACAAGACCTATGTAAGAACCATTTTGTCGGTTTCAACCGCGGGCAATGTTTTTGACCAATTTCGCTTTTTTAATATGGATACAGAAGCAGAAAGACGCATCAAATATTTTGAAGCGGATAACACCGAAAACCGCCTCTCTTTTTCTTCTTTTGTCAATCGAAAATTTAATGCCAAATGGACAATTAGAACAGGTATTTTAATCGAAAATTTTTCCAGTAATTTAAGTGCCAGCACTAGAGAAAATCAACCCGATAGAGATGAAGATGGCAATCCAGATTGGGCAACAGTTTATGATTTTGATGGCAATGCTATCTTAGCGCAAGCGTATGTTCAAACTCAGTATAAACTCTCTAAAAAATGGACCTTAAATGGTGGTTTACACTTACAATATTATGATTTAAATAAAAAAACAGCAGTAGAACCAAGGGCGGCAATCAATTATCATATCAATGAAAATCAAACCGTTAATTTGGGCTATGGCCTACACAATCAAACGCAACCGATTCCGATTCAATTATTAGAAGAAGAAACCAGTCCTGGCGTATTTGAACAAACCAATAAAGCCTTAGATTTTACAAGAAGTCATCATTTTGTTTTAGGGTATGATGTCAAATTAGGGAATAATTGGCGAACGAAATTGGAAACCTATTACCAAGCAATTAATAATGTACCTGTAGAGCGATTTTCTAGTAGCTTTTCTGTTCTAAATATTGGCGACGATTTTGGTTTCCCCGAAGATGTTTTTAATCTAGAAAATACCGGAACGGGTACTAATAGAGGGATAGAATTGACCATCGAACGCTTTTTTAGCAAAGGTTTTTATAGTTTAATCACTACTTCTATTTTTGATTCTAAATATAAGGGCGGCGATGGCATCGAACGCAATACGGCTTTTAATAATGGTTATGTGGTTAACCTTTTGGCAGGAAAAGAATTTAAATTTAAACCAGAAAGTCGCTATACGTTCACCTTTGATACCAAGTTAACAACTGCGGGTGGCCGCTATTTTACACCAGTCGATTTGGAAGCTTCTAGAATTGCGCAAACAGAAATAGAAATAGATGCATTGGCTTTTTCCGAAAGGTTTGACCCTTATTTCCGTTTTGATGTAAAATTTGGTTTTAAAATGAATAGTAAAAAACGTCGAGTCTCCCACCAATTTTTTATGGATATTCAAAATGTAACCAATCGAGATAATATTTTTGCTAGACGCTATAACCGACAAACTAACCAAGTGAATAATGCTTATCAGTTAGGCTTTTTTCCTGATTTTATGTACCGAGTACAGTTTTGATACAAGATGACAGGATTATGCAGGATTAACAGGATAGACGAATTAGGAGAGTCAGGCAAAACATAGACTAACAAGATAAGCCTACAGATGAAGAGACGGAATTACAAGATTTTTTGTAAGTTGTGTACTAAATTCTTTATTAAATCAAAAGTATTCATTTTTCTAACCTAAGGATTATGCTTACCCACCCGCTCGTATGTTTGCATCGAGGTAAAAAATGCAAAAAAGTTGATTGAAAAAATATTA
>CAZXYA010000295.1:0-11345 GCA_964644655.1 uncultured Saprospiraceae bacterium
CAACTTTTTTTTTATTATTTTGAAAATTTAACAAAATATATTTTAAACAACTTCTTTGTAATAATAATGAATACATGTTGAGAAGATTAAAATATATTTCAAAAAACATATCGAATTTTGATGTTAAAACTAAATCAGAATTAAAAGAAGAAATATGGGAATATTTTATTTATGGTAATTCAATAGATGAAAAATCCGAAGATTTTACTATTCCTCAAAAAAGCAATTAAATTTTGTACTATCCTAGAATAGGTTTACAAAAATATCTGAATAAAAACAGATACGCTTAAACCTAATCACTCTATGTTCTAAATGGAATATACAACGGTTGACCATTTGGGAAATACTCGTTTAGCCTATGCCGATTTAAATGGCAATGGGATAATAGAAACGCCAAGTGAGATTTTGGATGAAGTGCATTATTATCCAAATGGATTGAAAATGGAGGGTTATTGGATGAATAGCGATAAATTTCGCTATACCTTTAATTCGATTGAGGAAATTGATGATTTTGGGTTGAATGTTAATCGAGCTACTTTTAGGACGCTTGACCCTGAATTAGGCAGGTGGTGGAGTGTTGACCCACAGGCAACTACGCTAATGAGTATGAATCCTTATAACTCAATGGCGAATAGTCCTTTGGTTCATAATGACCCTAATGGAGATGTTTTACCTGCTGTTGCAGTTGCCGCAATAGCTGGTGGAGTTATAGGAGGAGCTATCAATGTCGCAACTCATTGGGATGATATTACTGCAAGTGGATTTAGTTGGAGTGCATTTGGAAAAGCTGCTGGTGTAGGAGCTGTTGCAGGAACTGCGGCAGTGATGGGAGGAGCAGCGTTTACAGCAGGAGCAGCGGCATCGGGAATTTCAATAGGGGGATATACCCTTGGTACTACAGGAGCAATTTCAGGGGCTGTTGGAGGTGCAGCTTCTTATCCTATTAAAGCAATTGGAAACCATGCACCTCGCTCTTTTCGACGGTACAGGAAAGAAACCGCATATCTGTTTTTCGGGTATGTGTTTTTTTATAAAAAATTATTTAAACTCTAATAATTAGGAGTGTCTAAGCAAATTTACTATTATGTAGACAGTAATCACCTAATAAAAGCCCAATGAATAAATTACGAATTACATGCCTACTGTTTCTGCAAGCATTTTTGCTACAAGGACAATCCTGCTTTCCAGATGGCATTACCTTTTCAAATCAACATCAAATTGATAATTTCTTTGTAGATTATCCTGATTGCTCTATTATAGAAGGAGATGTAGTAATAGCCCAAAACTTTATTAATAACCTAGTCGGTTTAACTGGAATTAAGGAAATAAGAGGCAACCTAAACATTAATTTTGAATCCGAATTAAGTAATTTAACTGGATTAAACAGTTTAAAAGTTATAGGAGGAGATTTGAGAATTTCCTATGTAAATAAACTAAAGAATTTTGAAGGTTTAAATAATCTCCAACACATTGGTGGTATGTTGCACATAGATATAAACGCTGAAATTGAAAATTTTGTAGGCTTTGAGCAACTTAAAACTATTGGAGGCGCACTTATCATTAAAAATAATGATAAGTTAGTAAACATTAGCGAATTTGAAAGTTTACAAACTGTTCAAGCCCTTCAAATTTCAGAAAATACACTACTAAAAACAATAATGGGCTTTCCAGTTTTAGAAAAAATGGAAAGCCTATTGGTGATTGAGAAAAATGAGAGTTTAATAGAGTTGTCTGGTTTTAATAATTTAGAAGCCGTAAAAAGCGTATTTTTTATTAGAGGTAATAAGTTATTGGAAGAGATTTCTGGGTTTGACCAATTAAAGGAAATTGAAGGAACTTTAGAGATTATAGGAAATACTAATCTTAAAGAGACAAATGCTTTCTACAACCTAAAAAAAGCAGGTTCTTTTAAATTAGGAGGCAATAAATTGGCTTCTCTACAAAATTTTCAGAACTTAACAGTAGTAGATGGTAATTTTTATTTAGGTGAAGATTCTATCAAAACTTTGATGGGGTTTGAAAAAGTAGATTCCATAATAGGGGCGATTAATATCAACAACTGTATTAAACTTGAAAATCTCAATGGGTTTGAAACATTAGATTATGTTAAGGGATATTTGTCTATTGACTATAACCCCCTACTAACAAATTTAGAATCATTAAGTAATTTACGACATATTTCAGAAGGCTTATCTATTAGTTATAATCCATTATTAAAATCTCTTAATGGTTTAGATAATCTCCCGTCTGTAAAAGGAGCCTTATGGATTAGGAATAATAATCAATTAGATGATATAAGTGCCATTAGTCAAATAAATCCAGAGGAAATAACAGAATTAATTCTAACAGATAATCCTAAACTTTCAATATGCCATGAGGAAAGCATTTGTCAGTTTTTACAAATAGCTTCTGAAAACAATGCTACCATTCAAAATAATTTTCAAGGTTGTAATAGTGAGGCAGAGGTTTTAATGGAGTGTGCCATAGTAGCCGCTACTAAAAAAGAACAATTTGAGTTTAAGCTTCAATACATGGCTGAATCCAATAGTCCCACTTGGGGCGTATATGTAAGACCCAAAGCAGGATTTGCGATAGGCAGTAATGACGCAATAGTAGGTTCTGGTCAAATTACCATTTGGATGTTTAACGATGAACTAGATTCCCTTCACAATATTCAGAGCGTAAATGGGATTTGGAATCCGAACTATAGCAAAGTAGAAAGTCCTTGTGAGGCACCTGAGATTTCTTACATTTCTATTGGCTTACAAGATGGTGATGGTATCGTATTAGAAAATGGTAAAGAAACATTATTATTCACTTTCCAAATTCCAACAGGCTGCCCAGATACACTTGATTTGCTCGATAATAATATAGACCCTTTTATGCCTCATCTTTCCAATAATTGTCATGGAAATGGCGCTGGACAGAATTCTGAGGCAAGTAGCCCTAGACAAGACTTATTCGTTTTTAACACAGGTACTGGAAGAGTACACGATTGGTATGGGAATTATGACTCAGTTACTTATAGCTGCGAAGAATGTAATGGTGATATTGACTTTTACTGCCCTACTGACACCTTGGTATCTTGTAGCATAATACCTGATTCAACAGGCTATCCGATAGTAAAGAATCAATGTTCATTGGATACTATGTATTATTCCGATGGCAACCAGATTGAGGCTTGTAGTGATACTACGATTACCTTTCATAGGTTTTGGACATTAAAAAATAGAGCTGGACAAAGTTATAATTGCACCCAAAAAATTACCATACTGAAGGATTTTTCTAAGATTATTATTCCTACTGATACCATTTTAAAAGATTGTATGCCTATTGGCGACCTAACCAATGATGTAACAGGTTCTCCAATCTATCTAGGCAATAAACTCTCAACGGAATATTATCAATTCGGTTTACTTGTTTTTCAGTCCGATGAAATCTCATCCAATTTTCAGATAAGAAGATATTTTAAAATCCATGATTGGTGCAATCCCGTTGTAGCACCAGTAGATATAGGATCACAATTGATAACCTTTCCATCTATTGGAGATGAGGATAATGATACGGTAATTGATTGTATGGATTTATGCTCTGGAGGAGATGACCGAGTTAATTCTGATGGTTTGGGAATGCCAGATGATTGTGATTGTGACCCGAATAATCCAGACGATGAATTTATTGAAGTCAATCA
Organism: uncultured Saprospiraceae bacterium; assembly: GCA_964644655.1. Taxonomy (GTDB): domain Bacteria; phylum Bacteroidota; class Bacteroidia; order Chitinophagales; family Saprospiraceae; genus JAFMDF01. The sequence goes on from CAZXYA010000295.1 coordinate 3,692, forward strand.
AAATTTATCTTTAGATGGAGTACCTATGGATAGCACTTATCATGCTTCTTTTCAAATAAGTGCTAGTAGCAATTTGAATCAAGATGATTCAATTACTTTTTATGCTGGTCATACTATTATTTTAAAAGCAGGATTTTATGCTCCTTTGGGTAGTAGTTTCATTGCGGCAATTGACCAAGATTGTAGCAAAAAGAATAGTGGTTTAGATAAGCTAAAAAACTCCAGACTGATTTACTCAAAGAATAAACCTGAATTTGTTTTAGATAAATCGGTTGCTCCTTTAGCAATGAATATTTTTCCCAATCCTTCTAGGGAAAACACAACTATTAGTTACTATCTTCCACAAAAAGAGCAAATTAAACTAAGATTGTATAACTCTTGGGGAAAAGAAGTACGCATTTTGCAAAATGTAACTTTATCAAAGGGAAGACATCAAACAATCCTTTCGAGTAAAAATATAATATCTGGAGTTTATTATGTATCCTTACAAACAGGAGATAGCATAACAACCCAGAAACTACTAATTTTAAATAATTAGCCAGCAAATTTTTAAATCCAAATCTAACAAATACCCTATAAACAAAAGTGGCAATTGAGAAAAGGCATATAGGAAAATTAAATGAACTGCGACAATTCTTTTTGCAGAATGGTCATTGCTATGTTCCGTCCACAAAAGAATATGCCGATTTATCCGAATGGGTGCAGAACATTAAGCTATCGAGATTAAGACTAAGTAAAGAACTAACAGCAGAATTAGATTCAATGGGGTTTGATTGGGAAATTTACAATGGTTATGATTCTATCTGGTTAGGTCACTATTATTCATTAGTAAAATTTAAAGAAAAATATGGACACTTAAAGGTTTCTTGCAAAACAGGTGATTACATAAAATTGGGTAGATGGGTAAATGGCCAACGTATCAGAGAAGCAAAATTACCATCTAATCGAAAACGACTACTAAATGAAATTGGCTTTCTTTGGAGTCGAGATATAAAACGACTACAAGAAGAAAAATGGCTAAAAAATTATAATGCTTTAGCAGAATTTAAAGCTAAATATGGGCATTGCCGCCCCAAGATAGGTCAATTAAATAAGGATGTGATTAAATGGATTGATTACCATAGAAGAATCAAAGAAAAGACAGCTCCCAAAAGAGTAGAGAAACTGGAAGAATTAGGCTTTCTTTGGAGAGAGGATATTAAACGACTAGAAGAAATAGAATGGCAAGATTACTATAGACAATTAATTGCCTTTAAAGAAAAAAATGGTCATTGCCAAGTGACAGATACAACAGCAGAGAAAAGTTTTTATTATTGGGTACAAGCTCAAAGGCGGCAAGAAAATAAACTACCAAAAGAAAAAAAGCTATTATTAGATGATTTAGGTTTTTTATGGTCGCAAGATTTACAGGATATATTAGATAATAGTTGGAATAAACACTATCAAGCTTTAAAAGAATTTTATAAAGAAAATGGGCATTGTAAAGTACCAGCAAAATATGTAGAAAATCCTAGTTTGGGAGCTTGGGTTATTGTACAACGTAAAATGAGGAAGCGATTAAATCCAAAACGAAAACAACTTTTAGATGCCATTGATTTTCATTGGAAACCTCTCCAAATATTACAAAAAAATTGGGGAGATAGGTTCAAGAAATTAAAAAAATTCTACAAAAAATATGGTCATAGCAAAGTTCCGCAGAAATGGCAAGAAGATAAAGAATTAGCTAGGTGGGTAAGATATTTAATTGAAAACGAGCATTTAATAAGTGATGAGTGGAAAGTTAGATTAAAAGAAGTGGATTTTAAATGGAAAGATGATATTAAACAAGCAAGAGTAGATGCTTGGATGATAAAATATAATCAATTGAAAACTTTCTATAAAAAACATGGACATTTTAGGGTAACTAAGGCAGATTCAAGCTTACAATTTGCTGATTGGGTAAGTGATTTAAGATACAAAAAAAATAACCAGCCTGAATGGAGAATAAAACTACTCAATGAAATTAATTTTAATTGGGAATCCCAACCCTTAAAGAAAAAATATTGGAATGATAGATATGCTGAATTGTTAGTTTTTTATAAGCAGCATGGACATATTAATGTTCTTTCTACGGGAAGTACTGAAAGGTTATGGAAATGGATATATCACTTAAAGAATAGAAAATCCAAACTAAGTAAGGAGCAGTTAGAACAGCTTGAAATGGTTAAATTTGAGTGGTAAAGACTCATCCATATCTACTAAAAACAAATCTTGAAATATATTCTAGCTATTGAAAACCAATAGAGGTTTCTTAGTTTTATTCTTGACTAGTCAGGGTTAGTTTTTGAGCGCAGGGCTTTTGAGAATGTCCCAAGAAAAGTATGTCTTTTCTAAATCTGAAAATGGCTCGCCGTCCAGAGGTCCACGAATAAGGGAACAAAGCTAGAAAATGTTCCAATATTTCGTACCCCTCGTTCTTTCCAACGGTATAGGAAAGAAAACCGTATATCTGATTTTACAGGTATGCGTTTTTTCAAAAAATGAAAAGGCTATCTAAATCAGATAGCCCCTATTCATCGTACTACGCTCCTCTAATATTTTTAATATTCAGAGGGGAGTAAAATGGTAAAATAATCGTGTTCTTTGGGATGTTCCTTTTTCATTGATGTATTAAGTTGGTCAATAACCCAAATACGCTCCCCTTTCTCATTTTTAAAAGTTTGGAGATAATCTAATCCCCCTTTTTCAATGGCTAATGGTTGAAGTTCTTGCACTATTTTTATAGCTTCTTCCCTTTTTAATAGGTCTTGCGCTCCTGCTGTCATTACACCTTTGCCATTGAAAAAATACTTTTGATTTTCTTGTTCTTGTGGTTGGCGAGTCCATGCCATGATTCTTCATTTTTAATTATTGCAAAATTGCTCTAACAACATATTCGGAAGCAGTTTAATTGCAATAAAAAGAGGTATTGTATCGTACTATACAAAGCTAGAAATGACAAAAGCGCACCCAGATAAAGTGCGCTTTAAAATCACCCAACAGTTTTGAATTCTTGCTGACAATCTTTGCAAATCAAGTTAAGATTTGGCTTACCCCATACATTCACTTTACAAGAAGGGCAAGAATATTTGGTTTTACTTCGTCCTTTAGTAGGAGTTGATTTGCCAGATAGTTTACCAACTTTTCCACTTGTAAGACTTCCTCTTAAAGACTTCATCATATCCCCTTCTAAAGAAGTGAAAGGTAAAGTGTATTTTTCGGGCATAGTTTTAAATGCCTTTTCATACGCTCCTCCTTTAATGATAAAATGCGTTACCGATTGACCAGTTTGTTTGCCACCAACTTTACCTGTATCACTTGGCATTAAACCAATTTCAATCATCTTATTAGCCCATTCTCGATTGTGGTAGCCACTTCGAGAAGGTTTGCCAAAATCCCATTGCCAAAGATGCGCCATCTCATGCACGAGGGCACTAAAGACCTCAATGGGTGTTCTGGAAAGGGTCGTTGGAGTCAAAGAAATTTCATGGGTAGAATATTCTATTTTTCCTACTCTCCTCCATCGTTCAGGAGCCATAAAGCCATGTGTATTTCGCTTTCGAGAGAAATTCAAAATACATCCTGCTAATTGACCATTAAATAGTTGTTGATTGAAATACTGATAGGCTTGGTTGAGTGCTTGGAATTGTTCTTCTGTTGGGGTAGGTAAAGAATTTTGTTTTTGCATACGACAATTGTTTTAGTGTCGTATGAGGTTAATAAAGCCAATAAGAAATTCTAGGAGAATTATTTAATCTACAGAAGGTATTTAATTTTTCTGATGCATAGTTGTCGCTTATATTAGGAGAAAGGAGACACAATCCAACAAAAAATAATGTGAAAACTAAGTTGATTTGTCACTTTCCCCAAAAAATGTCCCCATTTTTTCCCTAAGATGTATAGCTCATGGTATAAACCTTACTAAGGTCAATATTAGTTACATATCTTCTAATACAAAAAAATGGTATTGTAGAATTAAGAAGTATCCATTCAGCAGTTTATCATGGGGAAACTCAAATAAGGAATGGAGAAATTTTTACAAGTACATTAGTCGATGAACGAGGACAAGGAGAATTTCATTTAGTATTCCAAAAAAGGGAGACGGGCGTATCTTATATATATGGAGCTTATATGGGAGTTTCAAGATTCTCTGAACCCGCAGGAGGGAGGATTTTCTTTGAAAGAATTAATGACGGTTATGATAATAGTGAATTTCAATTAAAAAAGATGAAGCCTACTAATATCCATATTGAACGTGATGAAAATAAATACTATAGATTGATGAGGAAGAAACCTCAAATATATGAATATTTAACGAGTCCTCTTCCACCATATTTTGATGGAATAGAAATTTTAAAAGAATATCAGCCATAAGAAAAAGAAGTGTTTAATAAAACACTTCCATATTAACTTAAAGTCTATCTTTAGGCTGGTTTTTCTTTTCCTGACCTTTTGGACAATGACAATATAAATAACTAGTTTCCCAACCATAGTTTAATGGATATTCACCTTTTCCTTTACAAATTGGGCAGACTTCTTCCTTAATTTTTTCCTCCTTGCATTTTTTCATAAATTTTTTTTAAGTGGTTGTTAATAAATTACCACTCATGTGATATATATTATTTATGTCAATGAAAGATGAAAATTTTAATTAATTGGGTTAATGATAATAATTGGGATGAAATAGATATAAGAAACAAAAGTCACTCCATCCTAAATTTTTCAAACAAAATATCACTATTGCATAAAGTCAAAAAATGATGTAAGTTTGCCACCTGTTTGCTATTTTGTTTGCCACTTTCACCTAAAAAGAGGCAGTAAACAGGAGAAAACATAGATGGGGCCTTAGCTCAGTTGGCTAGAGCGCTTGACTGGCAGTCAAGAGGTCAGGGGTTCGACTCCCCTAGGCTCCACCATTACTTTAGGATTGATTAGGCGCTTACGTGAATTATAACACCAACAAATTGTCGATACCTGCCGGCAGACAGGATTTGAAATGTCGATAATTTATGATTTTTTATTCCCTTCGAAAAGAGACTTCAATTAGATGAAATCGAACCGCAAATTTTGAATTTGAATTTTGATTTTCATTTTAATTGATTTAGTATCTCCTTCTTGCAAAAAATGACTTCTTAGCTATTTCTTTTTGGCATATATTAACTCCGCACAAATGCATAGCTGTCTCTCACTTCCTTTAATCCCTTCCGATACCGAAAAGGCGAGCAGCCATAAACATCCGAAAAACACTTAGAAAAATAAGCCTGTGTATTAAAGCCTACAGCATAAGCTATTTCCCCCATATTCATTTCGGTTGATTCTAATAATTGACAAGCCCTTTCTAAGCGCTTCTGGTTCAGATACCTAGAAGGAGATAGGTTCAGCTCGCTGCGAATTTGTCGATAAGTATGTGTGTAGCTAACGGTAAGTTCTTTGCAGAGTTGTTCTATTGAAAAATCCTCATTGTGCAGATTCCTTTCAATGATAATATCTAATTGCATTTTAAAAGAAAGGGCATGGTCTACCATGATTTTGGGGGGTTAGGAATGATGATTTTTTGAGGTTAAAAAACTGCTACCTTTTATTTGGTTAATTGGCTAAGATGCCATATTAAAATACGTTACAAATATCAAAATTTAAATGCGTAATCCCTTTTTTTTGATATAGTTTATGAAATTCAAAATATATTTTTTATCTTTCAAAAAAAATATAATTTAACCTTAAATAGATTGATTATCAAACTATTAGTATATGTCAAAATCTCCCCAAAACAGTATTTATGCATTCGACAAAACTACTCACCCTTCTCCAAACGCTGGAAAAAGAAGAACGAAAGCGATTTAACCAATTTATACAATCGCCTTATTTCAACACCAATGATACCCTCCTTGCATTTTGGCAGTACTTAAATAAATACAGCCCTTCTTTTAGTTCTAAAAAATTAACCGTCAAAAATATTTTGGAGGCTGGACTGCCGATTAAAACAGAGAAATCATTGGAGCAACAGAAATGGAAATTGGTAAAATTGATTGAGCATTTTTTGGCAATAGAGCAGTTTCAGCAGGACGAACATGCGAAACCAAAAAGAGTAAATACCGCTTTCTATGAAAAAGATTTGTATGAATGGTTTACAGATGCTACAAAAGCAAATATTAAACTGATTGAAAAACAAGCAAAAGTTAATGAAAAAGATTATTTAGCACTTAATCAATTACATCATGATTTATACTTCAATCAAAACAGTAAAAAATATAAACCAACACCTCCTAACTTAGCAAAAAGCGATGATTATTTAGAACATTATTATTGGTTGTCAAAACTTAAATATGTTTGTGAATGGACTTGTCGGGCGACAAGACATAAAGAAGACATTCCAGCAAATATTTTGGGGTTTAAAATACCTATTCGTTTCCTACAATCCAATTATGTGCTTTTTATACTTTATCATAATATTTACGACCTATTTAAACCACCCATTAACTATAATAGCGTCCAATTATTTGAAAAAACGATTCAATTATTTAAAGAAAACATCACTTCTATTCCATCCAATGACCAATTAATGCTACTAAGTTATTTATTGAATTATGGTATTGCAGGTACGAGAACCAATGAACAAAGCTATCTGGACTATGTGTATAGATTATATGATTTAGGTATTCAAGAGAAAATACTTTTCTGGAAAGATCAGCTTCAAATAGAAGTCATTATTAATATTGTACATATTGGCGGAAAATTGAAAAAATTCAAATGGGCGGAAAAAATTCTGGCAGAGCACAAGGAGAGTATTGCTATTAAGAACTCCACAACTTTTTATGTCTACGCACAATCAAATCTTGATTTTTACAAAGGAAAATATTTTGAAGTGGTAGCTCAATTAGAAAATTTAAAATTTGACCATTGGGGAATGGAAGTAGCTCGACGTTCTTTACAATTGAGAAGTAGTTTTGAGTGTTTTTTACAAAAAAAAAGCTATGAGAGATTGGTCGAAAATAAAGCTAAAAATTTTAAGCAATTTTTAAATCGCAAGGATAATGTAAGTATGGCTAAAGCAAAAGCCTATTTAAATTTAATTGATGCCATACAAAAGGCCGTTCTGCTCTTGATAGCACCAACTAATCCACAGGCAGTTCAAAGGCTAATAGAGGATATTGTTAAAAAGAAAACTTTTATGGAAAGAAATTGGTTGGTGGAACATCTACAGAAAACGTAAATAGAAAACTAGATTAATTAAGTAGAGGCAATCACAATTTTAATTACCTCTACTTTTAGAAGTATTAGCCACTAATAATATCGAGGTCAATAATTCGGTTAAGGGTCAGTTGTCTGTGAAATGATGCGCTCATAATAAAAAAAATTTAAGTTAAAAAATGAGTGAGGTATTACCGTACGGTGCAGTACCGCTGGTTTACTTCTTGATTTTGATTAGCTATTTTTGTTTTGGCAACCTTTGTAAAAAGTGAGTTTATTTCAAATACTAGAATAAATTACTTTTATAACTATTCAATCCATACTTATAGGTAGTCAGGAAAAAAAGGGACATTAAGAAAATATTTAAAATATCGTCTAACTCGTTAAATCCGTAGCTAACTTAATCCGTAGCTAAAAAAATAGGAGCTACGGATCAAATTAGCTACGC
>CAZXYA010000296.1:0-11324 GCA_964644655.1 uncultured Saprospiraceae bacterium
CTGAAATCATGCATCATCAATCATAAATCCATGTAGTTTTTACGGAACAGATTTATGATTTAAGATGTATGAACTATGATTTGATGATTTTTTTAGCCCTCAAATACGTAGAGAAAAATTCCTATATCTCCGTAATTCTGAACAGCCTACCTCATTACCTCTATACCCTTACACCTTTAAACCTATCAAAAAATGCGAAAAACCATAGCACTCCTAGTCACCCTCGACACCAAAGACCAAGAAGCAGGTTTCTTAAAAGAACAAATCGAAGCAATCGGACATGATGCCTTATTATTAGATATTGGTGTCGTCGGAAAAGCGGGCATTAAAGCAGATATTTCCAGAGGAAAAGTCATTTCTACTGGAGGAGGGTCGATTAAAGAAATCTTAAAAGACCCAACTAGAGAAAAATCCAATCCTTTTGTGGTGAGTGGTTGTATTAAAATCTTAAATCGAAAGATTACAAAAAATGAAGTACATGCTGTTTTAGGACTAGGAGGCACCCAAGGCACTTCTACTTGTTGTGAAATCATGCAAGCTCTACCCTATGGCTTTCCTAAAATTATGGTTTCTACGATTGCTTCTGGAGATATGTCTGGATTTGTGGGCATTAAGGACATTACCATGATGTTTTCTGTGAGTGATATTTTGAAATTGAACCCGTTTACTCGAAAAATATTAGCGAATGCAGCAGCAGCGGCATGTGGAATGGCGGCAGTAGAAACCAAATTTGTCATGGAAAAAGGGGACAAACCATTGATTGGCATGTCCAATTTAGGCGTTTTGACCAATGGTTCGATGGAGGCGATTAAGTACATTGAGTCGAAAGGCTATGAAGTCATTGTTTTTCATGCGGTCGGTTCTGGGGGACAAGCCATGGAACAGATGATGAAAGAAGGGATTATTGGGGCAGTATTTGATTATGCAATGGGGGAAATTGCGGATGATGTTTGGGGGGTATTGCGAGCAGGTGGGCCAGAGCGATTAACGGTGGCAGGAAAGCTAGGTTTACCACAAGTTTTATGTCCAGGAGGGGCAGAGCATTTGGGTATTTTAGTCCCACCTAATGAAGTTCCTGAGGAGTTTAAAAATCATCAAATTGTTTTTCATAGTCCTGTCGTTTTTGTGCCAAGATTAAATGAAACGGAAATCCTCCGAGTAGCCGATAGTATTATCGAACGGCTACAACATACTAAACACAAAGCTTATTTTATGATTCCTAAAGGGGGCGTCGGTCGCTATTCTATCGAAGGTGGGGTATTAGAAGATAAAGCATCCGATGAAGCTTTTTTCAATCGGCTAAAAGCAGGCTTGCCTAAAAATATTATTATTAAGGAACGGGAAACTTATGCGGAAGATCCTGCTTTTGTGCGGGAGGCGGTAGATTTATTGATTGAGTTGATTGAATCACGATAAGCTAATTTAACAATTAATTGAGCAAACATAATCAAAATGGTCAACAAAATTTTTAAGCATCAAAAATGGTTATATGAATTAGCTATTCCTTGTCCATCTATAGATTTTGAAGAAAAAGAAAGAATAGCATATAGATGGGTATTTCCTCCTATTGAAAACTCAAATAATTTTCAATCACAATTTTTCAAAAATAAAAAACGATTTAATAATAAGCCACCAGATGTTAAATGTGCAAGCATGGGTTTATCATTATACGATACTGAAAACAATGCTAAAAAAGATTTAATACCTATCTAAATCCTAAAATGTAATCTTTTTAAATATCTCTACGTTTTATTAGCGTATACGACTAATATTTTTCCCATTAACTGATTTAAAAACTACCCTACTCTATTGATTCAGCTAATAACATACTTACCTACTTTTCTCGTAAAATCATTTTACCTGCTTATTTTGGGCTTATTTTTTCTATCACCTTTAGTAGCACAGACAATCGAACGAAAATGTTATGAAAGTGAGGTCTATTACGATAAAATGGCCCATGAGCAATTAGAAATTTTCACTAAAAATTATCCAAATATTGCCCACAGTAGAGGAAACATTACCATTCCTGTAGTAATCCATATTGTCTATCCAACAGAAGCAGAGAATATTTCTGATGCAGTCATTCGTTCTCAAATTGAGGCGTTGAACCGTGACTTTAATCGAACAAATTGTAATTTAAATAGGGTTCATTCTGATTTTCAGGATAGAATCGCCAATGTTGGATTTAATTTCTGTTTAGCAACTATCAATCCAGAAGGAGAGGCTACAAATGGTATCACCCGAACAGCCACAGATGAAGATAATGTATTCATCAGAAGTGAAGGTAATATTTACCATACTGAAAGAGGGGGGAAAGATGCTTGGAATACTGAGCAATATTTAAATATTTGGGTGACCCGATTAGCACCTAATTTTGCAGGATTTGCTTCTAAACCAGGGGAAAATAGCCCCGAAGAAGATGGTGTAGTTATTTCTGTAGATTTCTTTGGGCAATCAGCATCGGCTTTAGCTAACTTTCAATTAGGTCGAGTAGGTACTCATGAAGTAGGTCACTATTTTAATCTTTTTCACACTTGGGGAAGTAATTGTAATCACGATGATTTTGTAGCAGATACGCCTAGTCAATCCGATGCGTATAATGGCTGTCCAAATATTGACGAATCCAGTTGTGATTCTAGAGATATTACAGCTAATTTTATGAATAATTCAGAAGATGCCTGTTTAGCCATGTTCACTCAAGGACAAGCCATGCGCATGCAAGCGGCTTTGATTGGGGCAAGAAGTGGGTTACTAAATAGTAATGCTTGTGTGCCCAATTCACCAATAGTTTCAGGAGATGAAATTAGGATATATCCCAACCCTGCCAGCTATTATTTTTGTATAGAAGTTGGGGATGCTGTTTTGGAGCAAATTCCTTATACGATTTTTAATGCCCAAGGGGCGGAGGTAGAAGAGGGTCTGGTCTTTCCAAATAGTTTGCAACATTTTCCAACTTTTCGGAATGGGATTTATTTTATTCAATTTAGGAATGGATTGGATGAACCGATTGTCAAAAAGGTGGTTATCCATAATTAGTTTGATAACACGGATGCGAACATAACACGGATTTTTTTTAACACATTAGTAATTTTCATTGTTCAGTAGAATAGAACGGGTTACTTTTCTGACAAATTCGTCATTTATCCTTCATCGTTCATTAATTAATTTTTCTACAATGATGAATAAAACCAATAGGTACAGAAGCAGCTTTCTTAATTTTTACTTCGTCAAAAACGGCACTAAATTTCTTTTTGTGGAAAGGAGAATATAAAACTTGACAGAAATAATTACCTACTTTTAAAGCAGTATAGCTTTTTTGGATGACTTCTTTTACCACTTCTTTTGGAATTAGGGTAACAGGAATAGAAGAGATAAAACAATTGACTTCTTCTTTTACATATTTTTCAAAATTTTGTGCGCCATCATTGATTAGCACCAATCTATCATCTTGAATTAAATTTTTTACATCTTCTAAAAAATCACCATTTACCTCAAAGGAATATAGTTTTCCATCAGCAGGCATTTGATTTAAAATTCGTTGGGTAATATTGCCTAAGCCTGTGCCAAATTCTACAATAATTTTAGTGTCTTGATTGATTTTACTACAGATTTCTTTTTCAATTTGTTTGGAGGTTTGATATAAAGCGCCTGTTGTTTTTACGTTTTTGGTAAAACCAATTACGCTTTTTAGGAAAGTATTTGCCATCTTTTTTTGTAATTGGTTATATAGAATAGGGTGTCAGATTGAAAATTGATATTATTCAATTATTGATTTGTTTAGAATCCGTAACTCACATTTTTCAGCTACGGATTAAGTTAGCTACGCTTGCCTGTGGTAGGCAGGAATTTTTTATCACTTTTTACCTGGCGCTCTAAAAGTGATTCCTACATTTTACAGTCAATTAATTTTTTATGCAATCATTTTCTCATTTCTTGTCAAGACCTGTCTCAAATGTTGAGAAAATTGTATAAGGGATGAGGCAATAAATAATGTACCAGAAATGACGAGGTTATTTTTACTTTTAGCAAAGCAAAACTTTTCAGCATAGCCTTTGCTACGTTGAAAAATTTTAATGTAGCTAAAAGTAAAAAGAATCCGTCAGGCTGGTAGATTATTATTTTCCTCATCCCTAATTTATTAATGAGCTAATAAATACTGGAAGAATTGGACATAAAATCAATCATGTTCAATCCTTTCAGTATGAGCAGGAAACGAAAAAGGTTATTATTAAAACTTTCAGAATTTTAAAATTATTTTCCACACTCTTTATTATAGTCTGTAAATATCTCTATGGCTTCATCCGCCGCTGAAACACCATTAGCATCAAAAATACTTTTCTTTCGCAAGTATTCATTATTTTCAAATTTATTTAATATTATTTCACAATCTCCAATATATTTTTTAAAACTTAACATTCCTTTAAAACTCTTTACTTTGCCTTTTTTTCCTTTCTTCACAAGTGCATCAGGCTTGTTTTTTAACTCATTTATCATCTGATTATATTCTGCACTTTCTTCTGAACCAACTTGAACAGACATATCAGGTGGATAATTATAAAAACGATAAACATCCACCTTTCCTGATAATAATTGTTCCACCATATGCTGGTTTTTGGATAAATTACCTAAAGCACCCATCGCCCCTGTAAATTTATTAGGAGAAGTATTCGTTCCATCTCCCAAGGAAGTGTATTTCATAGTCACAAACTCTCTTCCATCGTACCCATATCCATCAAGGTCTTTCGCTTTAAATTTCTCTTTGTGTTTTTTCTTAACATCACCATCATTTTTTTCCCAAACTTTTTTAGGAATAAACTTGATAGATCGCTGGTTTTCCCAAGGATAACTCATGTGTAGTTCAATTATTCCTTCTTTTTTCTTGCCTTTTTTTTCAATAATGTAACCAGCAAATTGGCCCTTTGAGGCATCTTGAGCCATTAATGGGAGTACTAATAAAATTAAGCCCATAAGGCCTAAAATGTTTTGATAAACTCGTTTCATTTTAATTTTTTTAGTTTATAATTAAATTGTTTTATCCGTAGAATTTTTTTTGAAGCAAATGAACTAATTATAAAGTCTTAATTTCACTTACTAATTTCTGCAAACTATCCTTTGCATCGCCAAACAACATTTTATTTTTATCATGGAAAAATAGTTGGTTTTGAATACCCGCATACCCAGGGCTCATACTACGCTTCATTACAATAACATGTTTAGCTTCCCACACATTTAGCACAGGCATGCCATAAATCGGGCTACTTGGTTCATCTAAAGCAGCAGGATTGACTACATCATTTGCCCCAATTATTACGACCATATCTGTATTAGGTATGGCATCATTGGCATCTTCCAAATCTAATAATTTAGGATAAGGCACATCGGCTTCGGCTAATAAAACGTTCATGTGACCGGGCATTCTACCCGCTACTGGGTGAATCGCATATTTTACATCCACTCCATTAGAAGATAATAAATCATCTAATTCTTTCACCACTTTTTGAGCTTGGGCAACTGCCAAACCATATCCTGGCACAATCATTACTGATTGTGAATAATATAATTGAATAGCTGCATCGTTAATTGTTACCGTTTTCGCTACTTGGTCACCATCTACGCCTTTTGCAGCAGCTGCACCTCCACCAAAACCACCAATCAAGACATTAAATAAAGACCGATTCATCGCTTCACACATCAATACGGTCAAAATAACCCCTGCTGCACCTACTAAAATACCACCGACTAACATGATATTATTATCATAAATTAAACCTGCGGCGGCAGCGGATAATCCAGTAAAAGAATTCAACAAGGAAATAACTACTGGCATATCAGCTCCACCAATCGGTGCCACAAAAGAAAAGCCATAAACTAAGGCTAAAACCATTAAGCCAATAGCTGCCGTAATACCTAATCCTACACCGCCCATATACACATAAGCAGTTAAGCCGATAGTTGCTGCTAACAAGATGTAATTTACAATATGATGCTTGGGCAAAGTTACTTGACTATCCCAAACCAAGCCTTGCAATTTGGCAAAAGCTAACATACTTCCCGTAAAAGCAATAGCGCCAATTAATAAAGTTGTTAAAACGATGAATAATTGACCACCTGACATCGTAGTTGTTCCATCGTAATAATGTACCAATTCTGTCATTGCTAATACAACAGCACATGCGCCTCCTAGTCCATTAAAAATAGAAACCATTTGTGGCATAGCAGTCATTTGCACCTTCTTAGCTGCAAAAAAGCCGATAATCCCACCAATTAACATCCCTCCAATTATCCAAGGATAATTATTGGCAGCACCCGTCATTGGTAAAATCATGGTTGCAAAAATCGCAATGCCCATCCCAAAGGCAGCTAATAAATTGCCTTTTCGAGCCGTATCGGGCGTACTTAATTGGCGCAATCCCCAGACAAATGAAGTTGCCCCGATGAGGTAAGCCAAATTTACAATTGAACCTAACATATAATTAGTTGATTGATTATTCCGATACTCGGAACAAGTTTAGTTGATTAATTATTCGCTCATTTTTCGAGAGCGTCGGAAACTTAAATAAGCTGCCACTAATATAAATAAGGGGGCGCTTTTCCGTAAATCAAAATCAAAGCCCATCGCATAATCAAATAGTAGGGTCAACCCACCAAATAAGACTAAGTATAAAATAAAGAGCTTTAGAAAAAGTTGATTTTGTTCGTTCATCTTAAAAAAGAGGTATAAAGGTTTAGAGGTACAGAGGTTAAAAGGTCTCCGCTAATCACCAATCATTTCTTTTTCTTTTTAAACATTTCGAGCATTCTATCTGTCACCGCATAGCCTCCAACTACATTGACCATTCCTAAAATAACCCCTAAAGTTCCGAGTGATAAGGTCAAAAAATCATCAGGGGCAGCATTTCTAATTAATAAAATAGCTCCGATAATTACTACCCCACTAATCGCATTAGCACCCGACATTAAAGGAGTGTGTAATACGGTGGGTACTTTAGAAATGACTTCAAATCCTAGTATAATTGTAAACACTAGGAGATAAATCATGATTAAATTGGTATCGAAAAATTGTAATATCGTATCCATGTTAATTGTCAATTTTAAATATTAGATGAATTCATCGTTTCTACTTGTCGGTAGACAGGCATCATTTATAGTTCATCATTGCTTTACCCTGTAATTAATGCTGATTTAATAATCTCATTCTCTTTATCCAATACCATTTCCCCATCCTTAATAATTAGTTTCAAAAAATTCAGTATGTTATTACTAAAAAGCGTACTTGCATCTTGCGGCATATCTGAGGCTAAAGCAGAGTTCCCTATAATTTTCACACCATTATGAACAACTATTTCATTATCTTTAGATAATTCACAGTTTCCACCAGTTGAAGAAGCCAAATCAACCACCACAGATCCAGTTTTCATTTTATCCACCGTTTCTTTAGGCAATAAAATAGGTGCTTTTCGACCTCTAACTTGTGCTGTAGTAATAATAACATCTGCTTTGGCTGCTCGATTTTGTACTTCTGCTCTTTGCTTTTTGATATACTCTTCACTTTGTTCTACCGCATAACCTCCTGCTGAAGTATCATCCGCCGCACCTGCTACTTCTACAAATTTTGCGCCCAAACTTTCTACTTCTTCTTTGGCTGCTTTCCGAACATCAAAAGCTTCTACCATCGACCCTAAACGTCGAGCTGTTGCAATAGCTTGCAACCCAGCTACTCCTGCTCCTAAAACCAGTACTTTGGCAGGGCGAATACTTCCTGCTGCGGTAATCATCATTGGAAAGTAACGAGGTAAATGATTGGCAGCGGTCAACACGGCTTTATAACCTGCAATGGCAGCCATAGAAGACAGAATATCCATCGCTTGTGCTAAGGTCGTTCGAGGAATCATATCCATACTCACTCCTTGCAAATCATGGCTTTTCAATTTGCCAATAATACTATCGTCCACATAAGGTGCAAACATAGAGATTAATAAAGTCCCCTTTTTAACTTTAGCTAATTCGGCATCCCTTAATGGATTTATGGAAACAATAATATCAGCAGTTTGGAAAATGGTGGCACGATCAGTCATTGTGGCTACTTCCAAAAACGTATCGTCTGGTAGACTAGCATTGACACCTGCGGTTGATTCTACGAGAAATTCGACTTGCTCAGATTTAATCTTTTTCATGGTAGCAGGTACCATGGCTATCCGATTATCTTGACTTTCTTTAGGTATTCCTATTTTCATAAAATAGTTTGTGATATGAAAGGTATTAATCTTTATTTATGGGCAATTAATGTCAAAAATGGATGCAATATATAGATAGAAGTCTATTTTTTAATATAATTGCCTTAAAAATTCTCTTTTTAGCTAATTTTAATTAGTATTTAAATACTATTACAGAATATTTGTTTAAAAGGTTGGGATGATGTATTCCTTTTTCCAAGATTTTAAAATCTCTACTTTTTTATTAATTTATTCATGTTTCGCTAAAAATGATTTAAGAAAATAAAAATAGTTCAAAATTTTATTCTGAATTATTTCTTAAAAGCAAGGAAAATAGAATTTATTTTGGATCGTAATGTTAAAACGTTCCAGTTCCCGCATCACGGTGGCGGCTGCCCGTCAAAAAATGCATGAGGAAAGTCAATTCCGAACCGCTTGCGGATGGGATGCCATTTTTTTTGACTAGATTTCCTGCCTGCCTGCCTGCAGGCAGGTTTGTTACTTTTTTTTTCAATGAAAAAAAGTAAGGCAAATACTGAGGCAAAACGGCAAATTGTTTTTTTCTTATTTTTATTTCAGCGAAACGTAAGTAATTTAGGAAAAATTTATCTAGCGGAACCATCTAAATTACCGAATGAAATTTTATCTGGTGATTTTATTTTAATTGATTGTAAAAATATAAAATTTGTCCTTCGTCAAGAGGATAAGTCATTATGTCAAATACGGGTTCCCCCTATACTTTAAGGAACGATTCAAAAATAACTTTACATTTTAAAATTGCAACTTATTGATTGTCAGTAGTGGTTTTAATTTTAATTGTCATTTTAATTTTAATTCATTCCTAACTCCTTTATAACCACAGAAAGGTAAAGAACAATTTTTTTTTAAATATTTCGAGTATATTGATCATAAATCTTGCTAAAAAAAATTAAAATAAATGAACACCTACGAAGAAAAACAAGTCTTTAAATTACGCTGGATATTCTTTCCCATTGCCATCTTCTCCCTAATACCAGTTTTATTAGTAGCAGATGGAAAAGAAGGAATGATTGCTCTAATGATTACGGGCGTTGTACTGTTATTAAGTGGCTGGTTATTATTATCTATGAAGCAAGTGATTCGAATTGACGCAAATGGCCTTAGCTATAAACAAGGGCCTTTTCATCGAAGATTCCATCAGATTCCTTGGTCAGATATTCAAGACTGGAAAGTGGTAAAAATGAATCCTTTTAGTGATTTTGGTGGTTGGGGCATTCGATTGACCGGCAAAAAGAAAGGGTATATTATCGAAGGAGAATATGGATTGGAGCTGCAAACAAGTGCTAAAAGAATAATCGTTTTTAGTGTGAAAGATAAAATCGGGATAGAAAAAGCAATAAACCAGTACAAAAATTAACTATTTGATGATACAATCATTTTTTTTCATAAAATAATTTAAACTTTATTTCAATAATTCCCGTTATTACTAATGGCAACTATTAGGGCGAACGAAAAGTAAAAATCGTAATATATAATTCGCTAAAATAACGAAAACTGATGTTTGTAGTTTGCAACTACAAACCAATATTTCAAAAGTTTTCAACTTTTCTCAGTCATTTATACATTATAAAAATGACTTTTCGTTCGCCCTATGGCAACTATTTATTTGTACTATAAAAATTAAGACCAATGCAGATTCAATTATTATCTTGTGATGCAGCACGCCCCGATAGGCGAGCCATTACTAAAACTATAGAAACATACGGCGAAGGCATGGATAATTCCTTGGCTAGAGAATTAACCGATATTCTATTAGATGGATCTAGTGTAGAAATAGAAGTAGGTAGCAAAACAATGAGTTCTGCTTTTAGAGCTTTGCGGAAATATGGGATTGATTATGAAATAATGGACTAAAAAATTAGTTACGGCAACAATATATTATCAACCAAATGAACAACCCCATTGATACTTTGTCCATTAACTTCAATGTATGCTGCGGGTTCATTACTCCCTGAAATACCTAGTCTATTATCACCAGCAAGAGCCACTATTTCAAGTTCTGTATTATTGAGGGTTTGCACTTTACTGCCAATTGCATTCAAATCTCCAGCTCTTAAATTATTGGTAATAGAAATATGATTTAATAAAATCATTTCTAAATCCGCTGTAGGAATAGCATCAATAGAACTAATATTTTGAGCCAATAAATAATCAGTAAAAGCGGTATCTGTAGGGGCAAAAATAGTAAACGGACCAGTTCCATTTAATACTTCCATAAAATTAGTGGAGAAATCTTCTCTTTCCAGTAATTGTGTTAAGGTCGTTAATCTAGCATCTGCCTCCACTAAATCAAAAACCGTTGGAGGTAAAATAACTTCATCCACTACTTGGATTACCCCATTGGTGGTCTCTACATCTTGCAAAACTATATTTAGGTCACCATTAATTCGAATACTTCCTTCTGCTTTGACCAGCAAACTCGCAAAAGCATCAAAATCCGTCATTTTATTAGTATTTACAAAGCCGACAAATGTATCTTGTAAGATTACTTTTTGATTACTAATAAAATGATAATCTAGTATATCTTTCAAAGTCGCTCTTGGAATATCTTCTAAGCTCGTCCAATCTGGATTATCTTCTACCAATAAATTAAAAGCGTCGTCACTCGGCACAAATATAGTAAATGGTCCAACACCGCTGAGTTGTTCATTCAACTCAAATTCGTCAAGCAAAGCCGAAAAATCTTGCAAATCAATACCAATCCCTGTTGTATCTCGAATAAAGTTTAAAGTACTGGGTGTGGGTATAATAGGATTAGCATTATCAAAAATGGTTCTTTCACAATTGGTAAAAACAAATACAATTGAAAGGAAAATTAGGCTATAAAAAAAACGAGTAAGAGTTTTCATATTATAATAATTTTAAATCAATTTATCGCTCGACATTAATTGAAGAATGTCCTAGGATTACGCTTATTGAAAAGCTAAGTTTCAAGGATTTAACGGCAAAAGAATGGATATAAGTACCAACACACAATTATTATTAATTTTCAGCGGCTTCTAGCACCCATCCGCAAGCGGTTCAGAAGTTGACTCTTCTTCATACTATTTTCCCTCAAAAAATAAACCCGTA
>CAZXYA010000297.1:0-11288 GCA_964644655.1 uncultured Saprospiraceae bacterium
TTACTAAATTTTGGAAATTTAGCAAATCCTACCATTTACGGTCAGCCTGAACTGACAATCGACAACCGATACTACTTCAAAGAATGCGAAATATCTAAATCATACAATACCGCATCTAAAATCTTGTCTTCCCCAGGTTGATATTTTTCTTTTAGCCGATAACCATAGACTCGACTTAAGGTACTCCAATAACTAGCGGTAAAACCACCACGTAAACTTTTCATTAAATCATAAAAACTGGTATCTAATTCCTTTTCAATCATCTCGATTAAAATCTTTCCTTGGGTTTTACTTAAGTTTTTAAGAGGATCGGTAAATTCTTTTTTTAGTTTTTTATGAAGTCGTTTGATGTGTTTTTTTCGTTTTTGTTTTTTCATCGTTTTGGTCACTTCCTCTACTTCTCGAAAAATTTTGATGGCTTCTACCGCATAAGGATAAACTTTAGTCGCATATCGTTTATATTTTTGGTAGCGAATATATTCATCCGCATCTTCAAAATTTCTAGGAACAGAAACAGAAACGCCCTCTAAGTCAGAAACCAATATAGTATCATGTTCTGAATATTCCACGCCAACTATTTGCCCATCTAGTTTATCTTTAATTACAGAAACCGGCACACTATCTTGCGCCACTAATGGAGTAGTAACTAGAAAAGTAAAAAGAAGTAGAATAGGTTGAAAAAACAATTTCATTAATACTATTTTCTTTTAGAACGTTTTTGAAGCCAATTTAAGTTTAAAATGCAGGGTTATTCTTTTGTTAAAGGGAGGATTTAAGGTTAAGAGATTCAAAGAGACAGAGATGAAAAAAATCATAAATCTTATATCATAGTTCATCAATCATAAATCCATCTCGAATTTATTGATTTATTATAATCCGAATTTAGGGAGTAGGAAAAATATAACCTACCAGTTCTGCGGCTTTATTTAGCCCTTCTAAGGCATCCCGTCCGCAAGCGGTTCACTAAGAAATAAAGATTCCCCGAATCTTCTTTTCTTAGCTCATGTTGGAAAAATACCTGCCTGCCGGCAGGCAGGCTCATTATGCTACGACATAACTCCGTTTTTCCCGCCTTGAATAAGAACTAACTAAAACCACATTTATTGGTACCTTATTTATTTCCTACTCCCTTAACAGATTTATGATTTCTGATGTAATATTTCGGGAAACTTCCTCCCCAATTCTGAACAACCTACCTCTGCACCTTTATATATACCCCTTTAACCACCTTAAAAAAGTTTCCCTTGTATCGCAAAACTCATCGGATTTTCCAATCGTAATAGCTCTTGTTTAATATCCACACCACCACCAGAATAACCGACCATATCCCCATCTTTACCAATACAACGATGGCAAGGCACAATAATCGCAATTGGATTATGTTTGTTTGCCAATCCAACTGCTTGATATGCCTGTGGATTTTTAATCAATTTAGCGATTTGCCCATAAGAAATGGTATGCCCATAAGGCACTTTTAATAGAACACGCCAAACTTTTCTATTAAATTCAGAAGCTCCTTCCCAGTCTAATTTTAAATCAAAAGTAGTACGTTTGCCTGCAAAATAAGCATTGAGTTGTTGCGCACATTTTTGTAAGACCTTGGGCAAATCCTCCGTAATCGGTTCTTCATATTCCAACCGATGGACGGTAGCAATGCCTTTTTCGCTACCCGTTAATTCAAAAAGGCCAAATTTTGTATAAATAACTGCTCGTTGTCGCATAGTACTTTTCTTGAAGAAGTGAGAAGTCAGACTACTTCGCTGTCAGAAGAGAGACGAGACAGAAGACTTCTAATAATAAAGATTCCTTTTCTAAAGTTATAGTTGTGTGCTTTGTGAAGCAATAAAGTTAAGGGATTTCTTTATTTTTGGCAGCACATTCACCATTCAATTATTTAATCGTAAAAATTAACCTTGAATTTACCCATAAAATTTGCTCGTCGTTATCTTTTTGCCAAACGGTCAACCAATGCCATTAACATTATTTCAGGCATTACGGTTTTAGGTTTAGCTATTGGTACTGCTGCTTTAATCATTGTCTTGTCTGTATTTAATGGCTTAGGCGATTTAATAAAAAGTATGAGTAGTAGCTTTACACCAGATGTCAAAGTAGCATTATTGAAGGGGAAAGTATTTGTGCCAGATGAAGCTGCATTATTGAAACTGGAGGCATTGCCAGGCGTCATCCATATTTCCCAAACCTTAGAAGAAATAGCTTTGTTTGAATATCGAAAAAGCAATACCTTCGGTACACTAAAAGGAGTCGATGCTAATTTTCATAAAGTAACAGGCGTCGATTCTACGCTTCAAGGAGAGTATTTATTGGATAATGATTTAGCCAATTTTGCTATTTTAGGTAGAGGAATGCGAAATAAATTAGGGGTAAGCATAGACAGTCCAAATGATAATGTGTTAAAAGTGTACATGGCAAAGCGGAAAAAATCTCGTAATCCTTTTCGAAAAAAGTTAGCGGTACCAAGAGGGGTTTTTAGCATTCAACCAGAATATGATCAAGAATATGTCTTGTCTTCTTTAGATTTTGCTCGGGAATTGATGAATTATGAAAAAGAAGTCAGTTTTTTAGAAATTAAGATAGATCCCACAATCGACCAAACAGAAACGCTCACTCAAATACGAACGATTCTAGGACCTGATTTTTCGGTTAAAGACCGTTATAAACAAGATGAAGGATTTAATAAGATAATGAATATAGAGAAATTTATCGTAGCGTCTATAACTAGTCTGATTTTAATGCTTTTCTCCTTTAATATGGTCGGTGCCTTATGGATGGTGGTGATGGACAAAAAGAAAGATATTTCTATCTTGAAATCAATGGGTGCTTCAGATAAATTGGTCCGAAATATTTTTTTAAACGAAGGAATTTTATTGACTTTAGTGGGTATGGGTGCTGGATTTGCTTTGGCTTTATTCTTGTATTTTTTACAAAAACAATTTGGGATTGTACCTAGCCCAGGTTTTATAGTAGATGCCTATCCCATCCAGATACGATTTTTAGATTTTGTTTGGACCGCTATTATTGTTTTTATTGTAGGATTGATTGCTTCGATTGGACCGTCCTTGAAAGCTGCAAGCATTCCTGCAATTGTACGAGAAGATTAGTAAATTAATAGAATTATGACCAAAAAAGAACTAAAAAATCAATACAAAGAGACTAAATTTCCAATGGGTGTTTTCCAAATTAGAAATCAAATTAATGGCAAAATCTTATTGGATAGTGGCTTGAATATGCCCGCAAAATGGAGACGCCATTTAATGGAATTAAAATTTGGCAGTCACCGAAATAAAGTATTGCAACAAGAATGGAAACAGTATGGAGAAAAGGCATTTCAGTATGAAGTGGTAGCAGAACTGGAATATGAAAGTACTACCCAAGATTACAGCAAAGAAGTCGCTATTTTAGCCGAATTGCATTTAGAAGAATTAATGCCTTTTGGGGAAAAAGGGTATCATAAGCCTGCAAAAAATAATATCCTATAAAAGGGTCCAAATTTGAAAGAATACAAGGATTCCTAGAATTAACAAATACCCATTTCTAAAAAAAGCAACCTTGCCAAAAGCCTTCCATTTTGAAAGAAAGTAAATAGAAATAATTAATAAAAGAACATTAAATAAAGTCAAAAAAGTTGGGTTAATAGCTAAATTTAAAAAATAAGTTTTGAAATAAGCAACTACCCTTTCAGATTGATTTTTTAAGCTTGGATTATTAAAGTTAATAATCCATGTAATAAAACTGTAAACAGGAAGGAAAGAACAGAGTAAGCCTAGTAGTATATTTTTCATAATTGATTTTTTGTCATTGAGCTTTTCCGAATGGATATCCATTGGGAAAGTCCTTATTTATTCAAGAATCTCTAAACTTATTCGATTAACCCTCGGTTTTTAATAGCCAATTCTAATATTCCTTTTACTTCTTCCTCCAATAAGTAACCTTTTTGCACCAAATTATCGGTCGCTTTTTTATAGCTAGTTAGATAGGCATCAAAATTAGCATAACGTTCTGCTATGGATTTTCTTGGATCCTTGGTGATTCGTTGCCCTTTTTTGGTTTTTGGAAAGGGAATATAGCCACCAGTTAAGCGCAATAATTCCCCCGATGCGCCCATTTTGGGCGTCCGCAAATTCCAACCCGTATAAGTCCCCGTTGGAACCGCTACCGCAGGTACTTTGAGCATTCCTAATTCATTATTATCTGCATCTAATTTTGGCAGATAAATAGGATATTTTTGGTTTATCATTGGTGGATGCTGGGTAATGTATTTAGTACTAGAAAAGTTTGGACCAAAGTCGGCAGTATAAGCCTGTTGAATTACTTTTGGGTAAGCGACATCAGGCAGTTTCTTCCAACCAACTTTGGCGGCATGCCATTCTACCAAAGTACCATTTTTAAAAGTAGGGTAAACACTTGGTGGGGGCGTTTTATCGGTTTTTATCCAATCATCCAAAGCAACAAGTAGCGTACGGACAAAAGGGGAATAATTAGTATGGTTAATAGCCAATGTCCCTGCTTTTTTATTGCTAGGGACACCATTACCTGCACCGTGTTGACCAACGATAGCATAAAGTCGGACATTCTCAGGAAGTATATCATCTGCTATTGGCGATTGCCGAATATGAGACAAGGCGGCACAACGATGCCAATATTCCGCAGAGGATTGAATATGTATGATTTTGGGGACTACCTTTTTAGCAATGGCACGCTTTAAGATACCGTCTTTGGCACCAGAAAATAAGTCGGTAGATTCGCCATAAGTAAATGGGAACATATCCGCAGGGAAAAGATGACTTTCTCGTTGCGTACTAAAACGAGTAGGGGAAGCAAAACGATGATTAAAAAAGCCCATGCCTGCACCTGCCACCATAGGAACAGCTCCATCGAACACTTTTCTACCTTGCTCATCTTCGTTAAATCCTTCGTATAAAAACATCCGAATGGCTCGGCCACTTTGTGAAATGCCAAAGCTAATGGTATGCTTGATAAACGGTTGGTTACTAAAATCTAAAAGTGGATTGGCGTCTATTGTTTCATAACGCAAAAAGGAAATAATATCTCTTATACCGGCAAAACCAAGCCCTTGGACGATGGGATTTTTAGCTTCATAAATCAATTCGTAAATATAATTGGCTTCAAAGCTATCCGCCATAATTAGCTCGATCTTGGGTAAACCATCTCTTTCACAATCATAGGTAGACCAATTACTTTCTAAGAAGAATTTATCAGTAGGAACGACTTGTCTAGGATTGCTTTCTCGCATCCTTTTGGTTAGGGTAGCCGTTTTATAGCCTCTTCCAGTTGGTTCATAAGCACCATGACCAAAGCCATTTACACTAAGTCTTTTTTTCCCTTTTTGCCCGATTATTTCCTGACGAATTTTGCCTGTTAAAGTGCTTTGATTTTCTCCATAAGCAACAGGGGCACAAAGCCTCAATTTATTTTTGTTGGGTAATAATTCGCCTATCCAACCAGTAGAAACAAAAACAAATCCTCTAGAAAAAAGAGCATTGGTTTCCGCATCGACATAGGGCAATAGCATTCCTCCCCGATTATTAAATTCGTAAATTAAGCTACCATTGATTTTACTTTTATCAGTAGGCATAATTAAGGCAATATCTGCCGAAAAAAGAACCATTCCTGCTTCATTTCTTTTCGCTAATCTTACATCTACGACGGCTTGATTAATAGATGCTAAAGGGTCAATTTCAAAATAAACCTTGCCTTTTAAAAGGTCATAAGTACCAATATCACCAAACTTTTTACCGTTTTGATACAGCGCTGTACTTTGAATATCTATATGGCTAACCTTGGCTTGGAGGGAGGTGAATAAACAAACAAAGCTGTAAAGCAGAAAAATAGTTGTTAATCGCATTGTTTTAGTCTCGTAGGTGTAAAGGTAATAAGATAGGAACTGTAGCAAAAGAGGAGAATTCCTATTGTAATGGTCTAACAACTCATTGAGGACATTTGCTACAGTCCCTAGAAAAGTAAAGATATAACTAAAAACAGTTTCTCCTAACCCAATAATTGAAGATATTCGTCAGGAATAGACAAACCTTGGAAAAAACCAGTAAATCCCACTAAAATGAGTAGCCCAATAATAGCCCCTATCACCATAATAAAAGTAGTATGTTTATCGGCGGAAACATGCCAGCCTAATGCCATCACTTTTTGGCGATGGATGCAAGCAACATGGGCAAAAAAAGCAAAAACGCCTAGAAAATAATAAGGGGCAAAAAACAACCACAATGGAAAAATATTAAGACCCATTGCCCCATACCAAAAATTAGTATCTACTTCTAAATAATACCGACCAACAAAAATAGCAATTGGATGAACGGTCAAAAAGAAAGCGAGGTATAAGCCAGAGTATATATGAAGGTGGTCGAAACCATTTTGCACATTTTGCTTTTTATTCCGATAAAGACTGATGCCTGCAATAATTTGCGTGATGCAAGCACCAATTAATAATACCTCAAAAACGATGTTTCTATAAATTAATCTAGCTACTTCCATTACCTCGATATGCTTTTCAGGACTGATGAGGGCAAAAAGGTTATTGCTAAAATGGATTAGGATAAAAACGCTAATAAATAGACCAGAATAATAATGTACTTTTTTCATGATTGTCGATTTTAATAAATGATTTTAGTTATTGACAATTGAATTGGATTTTTCGTGACCTTAATCTTTTTGTTTTTATAATTTTTATTGACGAGCGGGTAGGATTATCGACGGATTTAAACAGATTGAACGGATAGGGACGGATTTTTTTCTTCCAGAAAAAAAGAAATCAGTTCAAACCCGTTCAATCCGTCCTAATCAGTTTGCTATCCTCCTAATAGGTCAAATTTTTAAAAATAATTGACGACTTTATTTATCTTGGGACTTATACAGCAATTTAACCATCAATTAAGACATGCAAACTTTTCTTTTTAATCCTTTATTCTGGGTTTTTATTATCATTAGCATAGCTATGTTTTCTAAAAAGAAAAGATGGAAAATAATGAGTTTATTGCTTTTTTTACTGGCAACCAATCAATGGCTGTCCTATAATTTGCTTTATTATTGGGAAGACAACTCGCTTCAAGTAGAAGAAATAACAATTCCGTATGAGATAGGCGTAGTGTTAGGACCATTTATAGAAGGAAAAGGAAAGGAATTTAGTGAAGAAGAACCGAATTGCCGACCAAATGATCGTTTTCAAGGAGCGATTGATTTATACGAGCAAGGTAAGTTCCAAAAATTCCTTTTGACAGGAAATGACAATATCGAACAAACGAAAGCACTTTTAATGCATTTATGCGTTCCACCCGAAGCTATATTATTAGAAGGACAATCAAAAAACACTTATGAAAATGCCCTGTTTTCTAAAAAATTACTCACCGAAAAAGGATACAATAATCAAGAAATGTTGTTAATTACTTCTGCCTCCCATATGCGACGTGCCAGGAAATGTTTTGATAAAATAGGATTGCCAGTAATGCCTTATTGTGTAGATTACACCATATTTACAGATGATTATTTAGGCGTATCGCTTAGATTTATTGTTCCCAATGAATTTGCTGTAGTTTATTGGAGAATTTTATTTAGAGAATGGGCCAGTATGTTTGTCTTTTGGATGAATGGATACATTTAGAGAAGTTTATATAATGCATTCTTTGTAATTTTAATACCTTTACCCCTAGGCTTTTTGCGGAATAACTACTAGCTTTTTACTATTTTGTGGTTAATAAAAAGAAATAACACTTGGAAAAAATAGATATACAAATATTAGACAAAGATTTAGTCCCACAAGATTGTATTGATTTTGTGACCAATCCTTCTTCTGGAGGCATTGATGTGTTTATTGGGACGGTTCGGAATCAGACCAAAGGTAAAAAAGTGGTACAATTAGATTTTGAATCCTATGTGCCAATGGCAATTTCTGAAATGCGAAAAATTGCGGAGCGTGCTTGCGAAAAATGGCCCATTGAAAAGATTTCTATTCATCATCGAGTGGGGACTTTGGCTATCGAGGGGGTAGCCGTTGTGATAGCGGTGGCTACTCCACATCGGAAGGCTTCTTTTGAGGCTTGTCAATTTGCCATTGATACTTTAAAAGAAACAGTCCCTATTTGGAAAAAAGAGTTTTTTGAAGATGGCGAAGTTTGGGTCGCAGCGCATCCATAGGCTACAGGATGCTTACTAGTGGACATTTTCTAGGACACAGAGTGTGCAGAGAAGACACAGAGCACACGGAGCGTTGATAATCAATGATTCGAAACTCTGTGATCTCTGTGTCTCCTTAGTGTACTCTGTGTCCAAAAGCATTTTGTCCACTAGTAAGTACAGGATGACTGAAGATCAACCATCTAGGGAAAACTAATGATTGATGGTTCAATTTATAAATCTTTGATAATTATAAAAAATTGCAGATTACTAGTTACCGTAGAACAACTAGCAACCTGCAACTAGCAACCTGCAACGAATGACTATACTAAAAGATAAAAAGACGGCGATAATTTTTGGGGCAAGTGGCTTGATTGGCGGCTATTGTTTAAAAGTTTTATTGAAGCAGGAAGTTTATCGTGAAGTGCGTAGTTTTGGTCGTAAAAAATTACCTATTACTCATGAAAATCTAACCCAATTTATATTAGATTTTGATAAGATGGAGGAATTGGCGCAAGAGATAAAAGGGAATGATATATTTATTTGTTTAGGGACGACCAGAGCCAAAGCTGGGCGAGACGGTTTTATTAAAGTAGATTTTGATTACAGTTTTAATGCGGCTAAACATGCCGTTATGAATGGGGCAAATCAGTTAGCATTAGTCTCTTCTGTTGGGGCAGATCCCAATGCTTTTTTACTCTACTCTAAAACAAAAGGACAATTAGAAGAAGCGGTCAAAAGATTGCCTTTCTGGGCGACGCATATTTTACAACCTTCCTTATTATTAGGTCCTCGACAAGAAACTCGAATTGGAGAGAAAATGGCGATTGGAATTAGTTCCATTATTAATCGTTTTACAGATGGGCTAATGGGAATTTACACACCCATTGAAGCAGAAACAGTTGCTAAAGCAATGGTGCAATTAGCGCAAGGGATTAAAGGTGGGGTACATGTGCATACTTCTGCTGAGTTGATAAAAATGGTGGAGGGGCAGCGATTGATAAGTTAGTTTTTTCAAATTATTTTGTAACGATTCATTTCTAAAACATAGCCAACTGACTTTTTCTACCATTTAGTTATTTAAGTTCATTTAGTTTGGTTTATCTATTTCTTAAATGGGCTGTTGTCTTAAATGTTAAAATTAAAGAAGGCTATTAACTATGCTGAATAATTACATTATTTTTTATTACTATGAGTGGACGATCTGTTTCCTGATTCCTATGGTAAGGTACAAACAAAAAGTAATGCTTGCAATTTTGGATTGTTCCTAAGAAAATTATTAGGTAAAAATTAAATGGCTGGCTATTAGTAAACACTAATAACCAGCCATTAATTTCTAATTTTAACTTTTCATCTAATATTGTGATTTTGATAAACCTTAGACGCAAGTAGCCTGAATCATCAACTAGTAGTAACGGTAGAATCCTCTACGAAATCCAAGCCGCGATCTAAAGCCAAATCCGCGATTAAAGCCATAGCGGTAATAGCTTCGTCCAAATCGGGAACCTCCATACAGGGAAGAACCATAATATTGGGAATTATCACTTCTAAAAGTTGTATTCTTTCCACCTACTTTTCCCCATACTTCAACCTTAGCTTTCTTTTTTTGAGTTTTACTACCGTATATTTCTATTCTATCGATATTACTATTACCTCCAGTCAAGTTTATTGTTTGGGATTCACCTGTTTGATTGTTTGGTGCTAAAGTCACATCTTGTTGATTCCCGTCGAAATAATGCACAACAACTCGTTGCAAGTCAACTTGGTTGCTATTCGCTCGTAATTCGATAGAAGAATACCATTCTCCGTCATTTGAAATATATAGGACATCCTTATCATTAGAACGAATTTTCTTCGTCCCAAGATAGTCCCAACTATTTTCAGCGGGAGTAGGATTGGCTAGTAAAGCACTAACACTGAAGAGGGTCAATGCAATTATTCCGATTGATCTAAACATGATTCGATTTTTCATAACAAAAGATTTTGGTTAGAAAATATCAAAGATAAAGTCGCTGTTCAACACAAAGCTTTTCTATCCTGATTTAGAAAATTTGGCAATAATGCCTTATACCATAAAAATGCTTTTTGGAAAATAAAGGCTCAATGGAACAATCGAATTAATAGGACTTTAACAAGAGAAGTAGCTAATTTATAGGAGAATGGGTAGCTAATGTTAAAAAAATTAAGTGATTGAATAGTTGATTTTTTGAGTTTATTAACAGTCAATAGTTGACTACAACGACGCTTTGCTTCCATATTGAGGGTTAGTTTTTCCAATTCTTCTTTTAATGCAATGCTATATATAATGAAAGGACTAATTCTTTCCTTTTCTACTCAAAGCTTTAATTAAGTTTGCAAAAGTGAATGATATTGATTACTTTTACTTTTGTAAACTTAATCAAAAGAAATAAAGGAATATTATTTTACCATGAAAAGAGTAAATCTTGGAGAATTTGAAGAACTAATTTTATTGCTTGTAGCTATTTTAAATGGAGCGGCCTACGGCGTATTTGTCATGGAAGAATTAGAAAAGCAGACAGGGCGGTCCGTAAATATTAGCGCAGTTCATGCTGCTCTGCGTAGATTAGAGGCAAAAAAAATGGTGAAGTCTGATTGGAGTCAAGCAACAACGGAAAGAGGAGGGCGAAGAAAGCGGTTGTTCACCATTACCCAAGTTGGACAAACTGCTTTGAATCAATTAAAGGAAACACGGAATCGACTTTGGAATCAAATACCAGATTTAGGGAGTGCTAGTTTTGCTTTTTGGAGAAAACTAATGTTGATTAATTACTAAAATCCATTGGGGAGTTAATCCATTGGGAAAAAAGAAATGCTCAACGGATTAATTTCCCCAATAGATAATCCTACTAATTTATTAAAATGCTTGTTAGCAATTAATTTCAGTACATCGCTGAAAAAGAGAATTTCTATGTCTTAAAAATACTCAGTTTTTAATTTTTATTTACATTTTAATTCATCGCTTAAGTAACAGTAAAGGGTTTTCTTATAAAAAATTATAGCTCTCGAAATACCATAGAGTATAACAAATATTGCCATTCAGTTTACTCCGATGAATCGGAGTAAACTGAATGGCAATATTTGTAACATTCCAAGAGTGGAATTCT
>CAZXYA010000298.1:0-11283 GCA_964644655.1 uncultured Saprospiraceae bacterium
CTTCAACTGGGTGAAGAGAGGCCATCCCAAAAACCGATTTAAGTATATGTCTTAATATGATGCCCCTTTTGGCATCATTCTATTTTAATATCTATGAGTAAGGATAAATATAGTAGTCTTATGTTCTTTTAACCAAAATAGTCTTAAAACTAGCTAATCCCCAATAATAATAACAAGGTTTACAATTCGTCTATTAACTCTTGTTATTACTTTTTATTTTTTAAAATTCCTAGGTTTACACTTTCTTTTCAGGAATGCCGAAAAAAATAAATTTACAAATTTAAAATTATAAATTACTGATTGTCAGTATGTTTTTAATTTTAATTTGCATTTTAATTGATTCATTATTGGAGAATAGTGATCGAATTAAAAATAATCCGATCACTAAGCGCCAAATTTCATTGTAATGTGAAGTCAAACTTCAACATAAGTATCAAATAATGGTATTTGGATACTTTCGTATCCAAATACCATATACAAGTAATATTAATCAATAATGATCATCTTCTTAGTCGCTACTTGATCAGCAGATTCTAATTGGTAGTAAAGTACACCAGGAGTCAAGTCTCTAGCATTTAAGGTTATAGTATTTAACCCTTTAGCATAATCGCCCTTGATTTCTTTTAATACTTTACCTTGTACATCCATTACCGTCAATGTTGCAGCACCTGCTACTGGCAAGTTAAAGCCAACTACAGTCTCCCCATTGAATGGGTTAGGAATGTTCTGTGCTAATGCAAAGTCAACAGCAACATCAGCGGCAGCAAATTCGATATTTACATCTAATAATTCGCCATCTGTGTTATATGCTTCAGCAACAGTTAAATCAGAACTTATTTCAAGTAATTCACTTAATAGTCCAGTAGTAGTTGCATTGAATGTTAAAGAGAACAATACATCTTCAGCAGTCGCTTCACCATTCCAAGAAGTACTCAATAGACCTCTCTTAACTAATTTGGTATTGAAGTTAGCTGCACTAGCAACACCTTCTCCTAAACGAGTAAAGTTAAGTCCAGCAAAATTCATTGTGAACTGGTATCCTTGAGCAGTTGCAATATTAGCTGAACTAAAGTCAACTGTTACTGTTTCCCCTGCTTCAACAAGTCTATCCGTTACATTAAAGTTTAAAGTACCATTAGTTGTACGAGATTCTGCCCCTAATAAGCTATTAGCAGCTGCACTACCATTGACATCACCGATTTTAACACCGACAAAATCAACATTCATCATATTGCTAGCCAACTGGCTAATATCCTTAAATTCAGCAAAGTTTTGAGCAGCAGGATTAGTAGTAGAAGCGCTAAAATTATGCGCAGCATCTACAAATCTCCAACTATCATTATTTGCGAATTCAGTATTAATACTCAAAATTAACTGACGCAATTGAACCATATCAAATGCAGTAATAGTACCTGACTTATTAACATCCGCCGCTACATATTTGTAAGGAGAATCGAAAGTAGTGATTCCTAAAATATGCTTACTAATTAAGACTAAGTCAAAAGTAGAAACACCGTTCAATGGATTCATGTCTTTCGTAGGCGTCACGGTATAATCAGCTCCAGTATTCAATTCGAATTGGAAAGCACCATCTGCACCAGTTGTCATAGTCGATTGCATTGCTCCAGAAACAGCTACAGATACTTGTTCAACGTTTTCTCCGTTAGGATTAACAATTTGACCTGCAACCATACCATCTCTTTCACCCGTACTTTGACAATCAAAAATATTACTGTCCACATTGATAATTGTTCTAACAACATCCCAGTTATTAGAATTATCTACCACATAGATGTAAACAGTTCTAGTTCCTACATCATCACAACCTAATGTGATGCTAGTTCCTGTAGCTAAGATACTGTCAATATCTGCAGGTCTTTCCTCTCTAGAAATAAAGAATCTTAGTTCCTCCTTAGGTGTACAGTTATCGTACGTCTTATCATCATCTAAATCTCTAGCCCAAACGTCTACCATACCATTTTCTCCAAGGTCAACAGCAATGCCATTTAACACAAAAGGAGTAGGTCGCTTACAATCTCTGAATGTGTAGATTTTCTCTAAAGCATTAGAGTTTCCACAGTCATCAAAAGCAGTAAATGTCACTCTATACGTTTTACCAGGCTCAACATTTACAGTCACTTCATCACCGTCATCGTTAGCAAGTGTAAGTACATCAATGCCATTTTCAACAACAGTTACTCGGTAAGAAAACTTCGTTAAAGGAATACCTAAACAGTTAGTAGCAGTAGCAGAGAAGGTACGTAAAGTATCACATTCAAATGCTAAATCCGCTATACCTAAATCCGCTTCTCCAAAAGGAGCAGTATCTCCAACACCTATAATACAAGTGTTGACGTCATTTTGCTCAACGATAATACCACCTTCGCTAACATCTAATTTGATTACTTGGCTATAAGTAAATCTACCTATATTATCCGCAACGTCTTCATCATTAACAATAGCTCCATTTTCTGCATCATGAGGGACTACATATGCTGGATCATTAGCATTATAAACACACCAGTTGATAAGTTCATAATTTCTAACAATTTTCATACAAGTCTCATCAGGAGTTCTGAAAGTATCCGCCGTAACATTCAATAAGAAATTATCACATGCACCAGATCTGACGATTTGATCAAAAGTAGCAGGAGCAGGGACATTACCAGCAGCACAAGGAATTGTTTCATCCGCTGGGAAAGTCAAAGTCCAATCCTGTCTGTAGTTAACTGTAATCTCTTGCTCTTGTGCTTGAGATGCGTTACCTTCTTCAGGTTGCCAGTCTGTAGCCAACCATCTTCGCTTAATACGAATTCTACCACAAGGTTCTTCGATTAACTGATACCATTGATCGATAGTGATAACACCACATTCCAAATTATCTACACATGAAATTTTACCAAATTCCTCTTCGTATAAATCAGCTAAAGCTTGTAAATCTGCATTATCCTTATCTAATTTCACCCATTCATCTTCATCAAATTCACCGTCTCCATCTCCTCCATTAGCTTCTGAATCGGTAGATGCACCTAATTCACCATTATGGAATTCATCGCAGAAACGATTATTAATGTCATCGATATCCTCACAAATAGGCGCAATTTTATCTTCAGGTGTAACTTTCACCCAACAAGTATTAGTTCTACCATTTTTGTCAGTTACTCGTACTTCTACATTGAAGGATTCATGATCTACATCACGGACTGCTTCTGTACATTGAACTAAAATAGAAGGGCCCCAATCACTATATCCACCACTCTTTAATTCTCTTCTAATTTCTATAGCTGGCGTACCACAGTTATCTGTAGCTGTCTTGTAGAAAGTAGCCGCTTCCATTACAACTCCAGCAGAAGTACTAACAGAAACAAAAACTTCATCTTCACAAGTAACAACAGGATCTTCTACGTCTTGTAAGATAAAGAATCTATCAATCGTATCTTCAACTGTTTGTGTATGGCAATCATCATAAGCTCTCCAACGAATCTTGAAAGTATCACAACCAAGTGGGTTAACTTCACTTAATTTACTTCCAATCTTTACAAATGTACCATTCACTAATTGCATTACTGCAAACATTTCCTCTGTAGGATCAGTATCACAAGCATCAGTTGCTTGAGGGGTTGCTGGACTGATAGCTTTAGTACAAGCACCAAAGTCTAAATCAATCTTAGTAGTATCTCCTCCAGCATCCACAAATGTAGGTGCAGACTGGTCAACAAAATTGATAAATTGAATGCCAATAGGCTGAGGACCAGCTGTACTATTACACCAATCTACATAGCTCCAAGATCTAAATACTTTAGATCCACAATCACCTTCATCAACTACTTGATCAGTAAATCTTAAAATATATCCACAAGTATAGTCTGTCGTATTTACCGCTAAAGAATCTGTAAAGGTTGTAACACCGTTTTTGATTCTTCCAGTTCTAAGGAATGGAGCGCCATTAGCCACATACCCTGGATCATCTGCATTACATTCCAACGTTTTAGTTGCTGGAACAGAGAATACAGTTGGACGAATAATCACAACAGTATCTGTCTTAGTATCAACAGAAGCATTGCCACATTCATCAAAAGCTCGGTGTCTAATCACTACTTTTCTTACCCCTACGCATACATCACTAAAATCAACTGCATCCGCTGTACTAACTATTCTAACAGAATCACAGTTATCTGTCGCTGTTGGAGCATTGGCAGCTACAAACGCAGCAACACCAGCAGCATCACAAGCAATCAAAGTATCTACACTAGGTGTATGTGCGCCAAATATAGGCGCTGTATTATCTGTGTATTTAACAACAGTCGTACATGCAACGACTTCAGCATCATTTTTACAATCAGCTGTAGCAGGAGCAGTAATTCTTCTGGTAATTTCGACAGTCATTTCACCATCACAAGCTGCAGCTCCCGCTGCTTTCAATTCTTCCTTAGTTACAGTTGGAATTGTTCCAAAAGCGCCTGTCTTAGAAACATTTCCAAAAGTAAGCTTAATCTGATATTCTAGTACACCTGCAATAGGATCACAAGGTGCTTCTAAAACCATATCTGGCGTAATGGATAGCTGACAAGCAGCACCAAATACCGTGTTTACTACATCATTACAAACTAATGAAGGAGCTTTTATACAGAAACTTCTAGTAATTGTCTTAGCTGCAGAAGGATCTGTTAATAAAGCAAATGTTACAGAATAACATCCAACACCATATCTCCCAGCTAAAACATTACCTGCAGCAGCTAGTTTAGATAACAATGTATCTTTCTTAATCTCTGCTCCTCTTTCATTCCTAACCGTTACGACTATAGAATCACCTGGTGTTCTGATAGTATCAGTACAAGCAAGTGCAAAAGGCATCGTAATATTAATTAGGGTATCAAAAGGCGCATTTTCACAAGTTAATTGTATGTCACTAGGTACTACTTCTCCTACTAAAGAGATGTCCCTTGCGGCACAATCGACCCATGCATCCCAACCTGAACCTTTAGCATTATCACCATCTGTTTTTAAAGTAAAAGTCAAACATCCAGATTGGTTCAAATAAGGATTACAGCTTGCGTTAACCCAGCCACCGAATGCTCTAGCCACTCCAACACCTGTACCAGAACCTAATCCGATTAGTCTAGCACGGTCTTTAGCTGCTCCAGTAGCTGCTGGGTCCGCTAAAACATCAAATGCGGCAATAACCTCTGCTTTATTTCCATCAAAGGCAAATAAGGTATCTCCTTCTTCTAAATCAAAGTCATTGAATACTACTTTTACAGTTTGCCAAGCATTTGCGGCACAAATTACGATGGTATCCATACGTCCACCATTCGCAGCTCTTCCGCCTCGGGCACCTGTAGGATCAGCATAATTTCCATCATTTGACCCATCATCTGTAAATCTAGTACTTTTATCTGATGTAACATCAGTATTACATGTAGTTAGTTTTGGCGCTGTTATACAAGTATCTACTGGGTTGTTGGCTACATTTAGCACAATTTGCGCTTGTGCGCTTTGAGGTACCAGACAACACCAAGCAAAAACTACCATCAGAGTTAGCTTTCCTAAAAAGGAGCTTGAACTTCGATGTTGAAACAGCGTATAAATCGCTTTTTTCATAAAAAAGTTTTAATTATTTTGGTTAATAAACGGAGAGCAGAATACTGCCCTCCCTTCACGTTAAAAGTTTTCACTACTAATTACTCGATGATAATCATCTTCTTAGTAGCAATATTGTCTGAAGACTCTAATTGATAATAAAGTACACCAGTAGCACCTAAAGTCTTAGCATTAATAGTTACTTGGTTGTAACCTTTAATACCATCTTGCTCAATTGAAGTCAATACTTTTCCTTGAATATCCATTACAGTCAATGTAGCTAAACCAGCCTCTGGTAAGTTAAAACCAATTACTGTTTGACCATTGAATGGGTTAGGTGTATTCTGTTGTAAATCAAATGCAGCAATTGTATTACTTGAGTTGAAATCAAGTGCAACATTCATTAACTCACCAGCATTATTATAAGCTTCTGCTACTGTCAAATCAGAATTAACCCCAACTAATTCGCTTAATAAGCCATTAGTTTTAGCAGTGAAAGTTAAAGAGAATAATACATCATTTGCAGTTGCTTCACCATTCCAAGAAGTAGTTAAAATACCTCTATCAGCCAAGTTTGTATTAAAGTTAGCAGCTTTAGCTACTCCTTCATTTACCGATACTAAATTTAATCCAGCAAAATCCATTGTGAATTGATATCCTTGAGCAGTTGCGATATCAGCAGAAGTAAAGTTAACAGTTACTGTTTGACCAGCTTCTACTAATTGATCCGTAACATTTAAGCTTAAAGTACCATTAGTCGTACGAGACTCTGCACCTAATAAGCTATTAGCAGATGCTGTACCATTAACATCACCAATCTTAGCAGCGATGAAGTCAACATTTTGCATTTCACCATCAAGGTTGTTAATGCTCATGAATTCAGCGAAGTTTTCAGCAGCAGGGTTTTCAGAAGTAAACTCATGCTTAGCGTCTACGAATCTCCAACTTGTGTTATTAGGGAATTCAGAAGTTACATTTAAGATCAATTGACGTAATTGAACCATATCAAATGCAGTAATAGAACCAGATCGGTTGACATCTGCTGCAATAAATTTGTATGGAGAATCAAAAGATTGTAATCCTAAAATGTGCTTGCTAATTAAAACAAGGTCAAAAGTAGATACCCCATTTAATGGGTTAATATTCTTCTCAGGAGTAATCGTGTAATCACCTGCTAATGCAAGATTGAAAGCAAATTCACCTGTAGCAGTAGTAGCTACTGTGTTATCGCCACCGTTTACAGAAACATTTACCGCTTCCACATTTTCACCAAATGCATTGGTTACTTTACCTGCAATACTTCCCATCGGTTCGCCACCGCCACAAACGTTAAAGTTATCTTGTATTAGGATAACAGTTTCTACTACATCCCACTTACCAGCTTCATCAATTACGTAGAAACTAACTGTTTGATTAGTAAAGTTATCACATGTAAATACGATATTACTTCCTAAAGCAAGAATTTCTGCTGCATCAGCATCTGGTCCTGGTCCATCTTCTGGAAGGCCTAATCTAATTCTGTACTGTAATTTATCTGAATCTGTACAATTATCAAAACTACCTCTGTTTAAGTCAGATGCCCAAACTTCAACTTGCTGAGTTTGCATCAATTCAACTACGATTCCGTTTAATACATAAGGAGTAGGTCTTACACAATCCATAAAAGTAAACGTCTTAGTTGCTCCATCAGAATTTCCACAATCATCAAATCCCCAGAATTCTACTTCGTAAGTGCTACCAGGAACAACTATGTAATCAAATTCACTACCAGCTGCATTATCAATTACTTTAGTTACATTATTATCAGCATCAGTTACAACTAAGTTATGTCTGAAGTCTGTTAATGGCTGAAGTAAACAATTCGAACCAGAAGCAGAGAATGTTTTAGTTGCACTACATCCGCTATTGATACAAGGATCTACGTCATCTATCTCTATAGGATTAATTTGATCAACAGCAAACTTAATGATTTGAGTATAAACAAATCTTCCACTAGTTGCTGTTTCATCTGTTACCATTGCACCACCAGCCGCAACATGACCAATTTCTTGAGCAGCAGCTCCAGCAGTATAAGTGCACCAGTTGATTACTTCGTAAGTTCTTTCAATTTTCTTACAGAAATCGCCATCTACCGTAAATTCTCTTTCAGTAACTTCTAAAGCGAAGATATCACATCCGTTATTTTCTGTTAGAATCGCATCTAAATCTAAAGCAGCCGCAACAGCTTGATTGGCATCAGAACATTTAATTTCCTGATCTCCAGGGAAAGTCAATTTGAAATCATGTACTGGTACAACAGTAATAGTTTGTGTATAAACTGGAGAGAATAGTCTAGTTTCTTCTGGGTTCCAATCACCAACACTATAAGATCTTACGATTGTCATTGCTCCACAGTCACCTGGAGTTACAACAATTGATTGATTATAAACAGCAATACCACAATTATCACTACATCCTGCAAATGGATTACCAAAATTATCATTATAGAATTTCTCTAAATTTGAACCTGCTTCCAAAGCTCCTGTTGCTCCATATTGGTCAGGGTGGAAATCAGTACAATTTCTAGACTCATTATCTAATTGATTACAAACTGGTGCAATCTTATCTTCTACTGTAATCTTAGACCAACAAGTAACTGGATCAGATTTAGAACCTGTAACTTGTAATTCTACCTCGATAGAAGGCTTATCATCACAAGTTAAATCAACTTGGTCTTTCCATACTGTAGTTCCTGCTCTTCTAACTTTAAAAGTCAAGGTCTCACAAGCATCAAAACTACCTGCATTCAAATCATTAGCAGTAATTCTAACCGCTCCACTACCTACAGATACAATTAATTCATCCGTACATATAGCTGAAGGAGGTGTTACATCTCTAACAATAAAGTGAGTAGCAGTCGTATCTTCTAAAGGCTGTGTATGACAATCATCTGCCACAGCATATCTGATTCTAAAAGTATCACAAGTATAAGTCGCAGGAGCATAAGCTACCCACGCACCATTTACTAATTGCTCTCGAGCAATCACTCTTCTATTATCTGTTACATCACCTGCACAGGCATCAGTAGCAGTAGGTGCATCAGGAATTGTTGAAGTGGCACAAGCAAAAGGATCTAAATCAACCTTAAGTGTATCCGTAATATCCGCAAATTCTGGTGCTTTTGTATCTGTAAAATTAATAAACTGAGTATCAACTGGAGATGGACCAGTAGCAGGACTACACCAGTCTAGTACAGACCAATATCTGAAAACTTTCTTACCACAACCTGGAGCAGGCACAGTAACATCTTCAGAATCCAAAATATAACCACAAATGTATTCTGTAGTAGATAAATCAATGGTATCTACAGGTTGGAAAACATTATTCACTAATCGACCAATAGCTAAACCTGGCTTCTTAGTACTATCATCCGTTGAATTACATTCTAATTTATCATCAGCTACTTTCGTAACTTGGGCTGTTGTTGGACGCTGAATCACTACAAGTTTAGATTGTGTATCAGAATTACCACATTCGTCTGTTGCTGTATAGGTAACTGTAATTTTATGCTCTGCACAAGGGTTATTTGCAAAATCAGGAATAGCTCCTAACGAATAAGTAACTTTAACAGAATCACAGTTATCAATTGCAGTAGGTAACGTCAATAATTTAGACAAACCAGTAGTATCACATGCAACAATAGTATCATTGCCTTGTGCCGCTGAAGTAAAGATTGGCTTCGATCTATCAGCATAGGTAAGTCCAGTAGAACAAGTTTGACTTTGTGCCCCATTATTACAAACTGTAGAACCATTTTGATTCCAAATATTCGCATAAGTTCTAGTAATTTCAACAGTTGCTGTTCCTCCACAAATGCTACCATTCTGAGCTTTAATCAAATCTCTAGAAAGGATTGGATTAGCTCCACTAGCCACTGTTACACCATTTACTTTAATGACAATATTATAGCTCATTGTATCCGTAATAATAGGACAAGGCTCTTCAAGAATCATATCAGGCGTAACCGCTACCATACAAGCAGAACCAAAAGGAATCTCTATATTATCATTACAAACTAAATTAGGAGCTTGTACTGTAATTTTTGAAGTAATTGTCTTGGTAGGAGATTGATCAGATAAAAGAACAAACTTCACGGTGTAAATACCGATTGCAAATGTATCCATTACCATATCACCCGCAGCATTAGATAAAGTATCTCTAAAACATTCTGCTTGAGCCTGATTCGTAATCGTAACAATAACTGAATCAGAAGCTGTTGGTAAAGTCACACCACATGCAGTAACGGCAGGAGGTGCAATTGTTAATACAGAAAAAGGACTATCATCACAAGTCAACTTAACTGTTTGATCCGCTACTGCTGCTAAATTGATATTTCTATCTTCACAATCTACCCAAGCTTCCCAGCCTGCGCCTTTTCTATTATCTCCATCAGTTTTGAAGATAAAAGTCAAACAGCCAGAAGGATTTACTTTAGGATCACAATCCGCTGCAACCCAACCACCAAAAGCCTTAGATACACCAGTACCTGTTGCTACTCCAGCAGGAACAGAAGCTGCAGTAAGACCAGCTTTATTACTATCGTAATATTTAAGTGAATCTGCAGTTCCAGGACCACCAGCAATGGTATCCTCTAAATCAAAAGCAGTAAAAGTAATTTTTACTCTGTGCCATGCATCTTCACCACAAATTTCGATAGTATCATTACGCATTATACCCATTGTATCTGCATAATTACCATCGTTTAGTCCATCATCTACAAATTTAGGACTGTTAATAGCTGCAGCATCGGATGGTCCAGCATTATTACAAGTTGCAATTTTGAACTGAGAACAACCACTATTACTAGTAATTTTTGCCTCACCACCTCGGGCAAGGTTTGTCTGAGCATCAGCAGTCTGAATACCCATACAACACCAAACAAAAAGAACCGCCAAAGCAGACTGTCCTAACTTGGACATCCATCTTTGCGGCTGAAATAGCGTAAAATTCGCTCTTTTCATAGGATTAGTTAATTTTGGTTAAAAGAAAAAAGGTTAAAAAAATTTTGGTAAATG
This sequence comes from uncultured Saprospiraceae bacterium, assembly GCA_964644655.1. Taxonomy (GTDB): domain Bacteria; phylum Bacteroidota; class Bacteroidia; order Chitinophagales; family Saprospiraceae; genus JAFMDF01. The sequence continues at coordinate 10,635 of CAZXYA010000298.1, forward strand.
AACTTGAATCTCTCGTGCTATAAAAGTCCAGATTTAGCATCCTTAGCCTAACAGACGTTGGTGTACATACGCACGAAAGGTCTTGAAAATCGTGGTTCAAGAAATCCTTATGGTGTCCTTTGCTAAGGTCTAGAGGACCTATGTTAATAGCTATTCAGCTCTGTGTGTAAGATGTACTTAAAAAACAAATTGGTTGAAAATTTTTCCGATCGGCTTAAGGAATATTACTGGATTTGACTGTATTACTACAGCTATATATTGAAGTCCAGTCTACGGTATTGGTTTAGCATAGCTAAGTACCTAAGTGACTGGGTATAGATAAGTTACGTAAGTAATGGACAAACTTATATTCGGAAAAAGAAGAACAGGTAGGTCGGGAAAGCCATTGGGCTTTAGTGTTTGTGTTTGTAAATGTTTTATTCATGAGATGTGTTAGATTAGTGTCGCTCTTTCTATTGAAAATAATGTTTGTTTTTTGTCTTGTCTTTCTTTCTCGTAGAGGATAAACAATTGAAAATCAATTGTAAACTTAAATCGTGTGCTAAACGGCTAATCGATTGTACTAACGTAGTTTGGATAAAATCATTATTTGAGAAAAGAAGGAAGTGGAAAACAAGTTCCACTTCATTCAATAATACGGAATTAATCT
>CAZXYA010000299.1:0-11266 GCA_964644655.1 uncultured Saprospiraceae bacterium
GGTTGGTAATACCGTTGATATACCGAATGCGACTTATACCAATGACATTGGTGCGGTTCGTTTCCAAACTATCTGGACTGACCCTGATTTTGATGCGACTCAGTCGGCATTTTATTATTTACGGGTTTTGGAAATTCCAACGCCTAGATGGACGACTTATGATGCCAAGACTTTGGGGATTGCGCCGCCTACGGATGTGCCTGCGACTATACAGGAACGGGCTTGGTCTTCTCCGATTTGGTATACGCCGAAGTAGTATAAAGTAGCTTAGACATTCTTGTCTGAGCAAATCATGTAAAGCATGCTGCTCAGACAAGAATGTCTAAGCTACCTTTCAATAATCCGAATTAGAAGTAGCTTAAACATTGCTGTTAGAGCAAATTCTGTAAAGCATGCTACTCAGACAAGAATGTCTAAGCTACCTTTCAATCGCCTTTTATTCAGTATATTAGCTATTGCAAAAGAAAACTTTTACACAAAAATTGCTCAGACCGTAATATCTAAGCTACTGAAAATTATACTATGTCTAGAAAACTAGCTCCCGAAGAAGGAGATTATTATGCCAGAAATTTACCACACTGGCAGCCTGAAAATGCCGTGTTATTTATGACGGTGCGTTTAGATGGAAGTTTACCAAGAGCCAAAATTGAAGAATTAAAAGAAAGAAAAGAGGCAGAAGAAAGATTATTATGAGGGAAGGGATTGTCAGATAAGGCTTTAGCTAAAGCACTTAATGAAAATTTTAATTTATACTTTGGAAAATTTGATGAATTATTAGATGGCAATACTACAGGACCACATTGGTTAAAAGAAGACCATATAGTAAAGATATGGTCTGATGCGCTTTTTCATTTCGACGGAGACCGATACAAAGTCATTTGTTCTACTATTATGTCCAATCACGCTCATTTTATTTTTTATAAACTGGATAGAAGCTTATCCCAAATTATGAAAACAATGAAAGGGTTTTCAGCTTATGAAGCAAATAAACTTTTAAATAGAACAGGTGAACGCTTTTGGCAGATTGAAAGTTTTGATAGAATGGTCAGAGATAGACCTGAATTGAGATATCGAATAAATTACGTTTTGAATAATGCGGTAGAAGCTGGTATAGTGACTCATTGGAAAGACTATAAACACAATTATATTCATCCTGATTTTTTGAAATTTGTAGATGAACCGTAGCTTAGACATTCTTGTCTGGGCAAACTAGATAACACATACTGCTCAGACAAGAATGTCTAAGCTACGAATTACGAATCATGAAATACCTACTCTGATTCCTTTTATTCCTTTTCTGTTTAATGGTATTAGCCTTCGATTTTTTTTATTTACGTGCTAATGAACTACTAAGACCCATATTATCAGTCGAGATTCCTCCTATCAACCAACATAGGAAAGCAAAAGTATTGTCTGCTTTTTTTGGTTTAGACAATGCGCTACCTCTTATAACAATTGGTCTTTCCTGGAAAGCCCCAGGCAAAGACGGAATGCCGGTTGTTTTTTCACAAGTTCATCCTTTTCAAATAGCAGACCTTTCGGATAACGATAATAATATTGATTTATGTATTGATAAGGAAGGTATTCCAATAAAGGTTAGTGTCAAAGCAGATACTGCGATGGACCCTAGAGATGATGCGAATGACTTTACTAGTTTAGGGGTAGCTGCTCGTTGGTGAGAGGTTTCACACCTTACGTAAAATCCGAAGCAGCCGTTTATAAAAAATTTCCGATTTCGTCCACATATTTCCACCACTAGTATTCACAAATTGAATAACGACCGTATCAATATCTTTGTGGTAACGGGCAATGCTCTGATAACCTGGTAATAAACCTGTATGTTCATACCCATAAACACTCGAATAAATTGCCTGTTCCTCCTCATTTAATAAGGAACCATCATTTAAGGCCCTCAAAAATATTCCGACATCGGATGCCGTAGCAATCATAGAGCCACCAGGAGAGAGATAATTATACGCTTTTAAATCCCCATCATATTCCGTATAATACCCACTAACCACTTCTTCAAGATTTACTTCACTTAATAAAGCATAAGTACGGGTCAGTTCAAGAGGCGCTAATATTTCCTCCTTTATATATTGATGATGGCTATAACCCAAAGTCTTGTCGAGTATATCCCCAATTAATAAATAATTTGTATTGGAATAACGGTAACGTTTATTGGGTTTTAAATCTGCAGGTTTATCTAAAATTAGGTTTAAATACTCGCTGACGGCTGTTGCCGATTCTTCCCATGGGAAATCGGGATGGTCTATAAAATTCGGAATGCCGCTACGATGCTGTAATAACATTCGGAGGGTAATTTGTTCTGCATTCTCAATGCTTCCAATTAAAGCAGGCAAGTGGTCTGCAAGGGTATCCTCCAAAGACAAGCGCCGACTATGAACCAATTTAGCCGTAGCAGCAGCAATATATAACTTACTAATGCTGGCAATCTTGAATAATGCTTGTGGGTCGGCTGGTACTTTATTTGCTCTATTTTTCCAACCAGCAGCGTAAATTGCTGGTGCCTGACCAGCTTGTTCAATATAAACAATGATACCATCAAATCCATAATCCTGCGCCTTATCGACCTGTTCTTGAACTGTATCGGGTAATGGCATTAACCAAGCCCGCAATAAATCCCAAGGAGTAAATACGACGGTACTACCTATCGCAATAATAGGCAGGATTATTCTAAGAGAACGAAGGCTTAGTTTCATTGATAATATTTATTAGTTTTCTGTTTTTATTTTCTCAAATACCACTCCGTAAGGAATATCCCAAATGCCAAGAGTAATAATTGAACAGCAATACCCACTATTTCTGTATGTACTTGCATGGCATGGGTTACTTCTGTAGGGAAATCTATTTCCCAAATAGCATGCTGGTACTTATCTGGTTTCATTCCAAAAAATGCTAGTACCACATTTACAGCAGTATGCAATCCTGTTGGCAAGGCGATTCCATCCGACCATATAGCGGCTATCCCATAAATAATTCCCCAAATACCAGGACCTAATAGTTGGGTCAGAAAAGTGACTCCAGTGGTATCATGGTAATAGGCAAAATAATGGATGTAATAATTAAAGTAAGCCTTGGTCCAATTGCCTTGTTCAATTTAATAAATGCATATCCTCTGAAAGCTAATTCTTCCATAAAGGACAACGGAATAAATAACAATAACCAAAAAAATGTCAATGGATTATTCGGGATGGCATTCCGTTCTATTTTCAAATCAGTAAATAATACCACTATTCCTAACATTATTATAGCTATAGCCACTCCTATTAGACAGCCAACAAAAAACTTTTTAAGCGTATCGGATTGCCATTTTAAACCAATTTGGCTAAAAGACAGTCCATCGAATTTTAAAAACAAATGAGTGAGACTCCAAGCAATTCCGCTACAGATAATTCCCATAACAAACCATTTGTAGATACCTAAAGGTGGAAAGGGAAGTACCACAAAAATTGTTATGGACGGTAGAGAAAAAATAATAACCCCTTGTCGAGCTTGCGAAGCAAGCGAGACAAACCTTAATACTAAAATACCAAAGTCCTATTACTCCATATTATTTCAACACCAACTCATACTGACTATGCGCCAGCATCTGCTCTTCAGACAGCCAATAAGGAATCCATTGACCCGTTTTCCAAGTTTCTAATTGAGACTTATGATAAGGATGAAAAATCCTTGCACTACTTCCGCCTGATAAGGCGCCCATTACTTTTTCAGAATCATTCATATCGGCTACCATTCGAAAAGAACTAAACCAACTAACTTCAAAGTTTCGGTCCGTATTTTTTATAAACCCACCTCTATTGAGTGTTTGATTGGAGCCACTTTTAGGCAGTAATTCTGCACCCAGCAATCCGCTTCCAAAACCTTTGGGGCGGATAGGGCTAACAAAATGTACGGTGTGTATTTTGCCCCAAGTCCATGCTGCTGGCTGAGGTCCAATTCGCTCGGTTAATAGCTGTTTTGTTTTAATGCCTGCTTCTTTAATTAAATCTGTTAAAGATTCTTTTTCAGGCGTATCCCGATTGTCAATGAATGCATGGTTTTCTACAATAAAGTCATCTATTCGCTGATTCCAATAATACACCTGTTGCCAATACATATCTTCCAATTCGTCGGGTAATTCATCGTTCAGTATTAAGTACAAGAGCTCGTTGTATAGCACATTATATATCGTCGCTCCTACTTGGTCAATTTCTTCCGTATAGTTCCAATCCTTTAAGATGGTCGCCAACTCTTGTGTCTCCTTTTCTTCCGCTAAGGCGGCTATAAATAGGGGTGTAAATTGTTCCGCCTGCATGTTTTTACAATCAAAAATCAATTCCCATAAATTGGCTGCATCGAATTTTCGGTCTGCCGCAAAAACTTCTTTTAGTCTTTTGTATCTGTAATAAGGAGAGAAATGAGCAGAATAATAATAGGGATAATCATCTGGTCGGGTGTCATGATTGGCCGTACCAATCCATCCTCTTTCCGGATTAACCATATGTGGAAGCTCGCTTTTAGGAATGAAGCCCAACCACGTATCTTTTTGATTACCGAGTTGTGGTATCGCTCCTTTATGTTGGTCTCTTATTGGTACTAAGCCTGTCGATTGGTGGGCGATATTTCCAGCTATATCTGCTAGCGCATAATTAAAAAATAAATTGTCCATGCCTTCGAGGGCTTTTTGAAAATCGAATACATTTTTTGAATCTAATATTCGTTCAAATCCAATGGACGGACTTTTGGTTTCCGCTAAAGACCACCGAAGACTCACGATATCATCGGTCATAATACCGAATACTGGAAAGTCTGAAATAATTGGTCCTCTTTGGGTCGCACGAATTTCTATTTCTACGTCTGTACTATCTTTGACAGCAATGATTTCTTTCCGTTTTTTGAAAGCCATTGGTTGACCGGCTTGTTGGTAAAAATCTCCCTCGGTTTCTTCTATAAATAAATCTTGACTATCTCCGTACCCATTGGTTACCCCAAAGGAAACAAATTCAGTTCGCCCTGCTATCAACCCAGGGATACCTGGTGCTGTGATGCCTACCCCTTTAAATTCTGGACAAAACAAGCCAACGGGATAAAAATTGCCTGGTATCATACGGGCATCTACATGCGGGTCATTGGACAAAATAGGTTTCCCCGACTTTGATTTCTTTCCTGCGATAGCCCAATTATTAGACCCCAATTTTGGATAAGGCAAAAGCGGTTCAATTAAGGGCTGCCAGTCGATTCCTATTTTTTCAGATAACCCAATTGAAAGGGAATCTAATGAATAGTTCAAAGGCTTTGTTCTATCTAAGTTAATATTAAGTGGTAATAATTGGGATGCGATAGCTGTACTGGAGGCTAGATTCAAACTTAGAATTTCATCGGCCATATTTTGACTATGAAAAAGCCCAATAAAATGCGTGAACGCAAGGATGTCTTCAGGGATTATAGGAGTCGGTTCCATATCCAATAAACGTAACTCTATTGGAAATTCCCCTTTGCCTACTTTCAAATACTCGTTATACCCTTCACAATGCCAGGTAAGAAAGTTCTTAGTGGCTGTATCCAAATAAGGAAAACTTTTTTTCGCATTTCCTACTAAATCTAGTACCCGCATTTTTATATCAGAAGGCACCATAGACGACCCAATCAAACTAGCCAATCTTCCTGCTATCAAAGCACGATAAAACTCGACCTGAAACAGCCGGTCTTGTGCCACAACAAATCCTTGGCCTCTAATGACATCTGCTTTGTTTTCGGCAAATACATAAGCAATTCCATTTTCATCTCGATTTATTTTTATGGGCTGTTCATTTACCGAGATTTCAAATATACCATCTCGGTCGAAGTTATTGATATTGGACAACCAAAACCAACCGCCTAAAAGTAATAATCCGAGTATTATTATGGTGTAAAGCGTAAATTTTTTCATATCCTATTTAGATGATGGTGTTTATACGAATTTACAAACGTACAAAAGCTTTGTACAAAATTTATAAAAATGAATACTATTCAACAGAAATTAAATCACAAGTAAAGTTGATGAATGAAGAGTGCTTCAAGATTTGCGACTCTATACTTATTACGCAGTCTTTGCGTACCATACGTTGAAAGAATCTTACTGCTCGTTGAAAACACATTTTAAAAAAAACTAAACGGACCTTTTTTATTGTCCAAATTCCTAATTTCAAGGCACAAAGGTAGCTTAGACATTCTGTCTGAGCTATTGATTACATAGATGCTCTGAAAGGAATGTCTAAGCTACTTTAATCAAAACAATTATGAAAAAAAAGCTACTTATAACTTTTGGAATTATAGCCCTAATCGGCATTATTGGCGGTATTTGGTTTTCCAATAACTGGCATAGATTACCAAGCATCATCCGCGATTTTAAAAATCCAGTCGCTGAAAATCAACCGACAACATGGCAAGATGGACCAACTACCAGAACTGCTGACAAACCCAATATTGTAGTGATTATGGTAGATGATATGGGTTTCAATGAAGTGAGCACCTACGGTGGAGGCATGGCTAATGGACAATTGAAAACGCCGAATATAGATGGTCAACTTATGATGCCAAGGCCTTGGGTATTGCTCCGCTTTCTGATTTGCCTGCAACTATACAGGAACGGGCGTGGTCTTCTCCGATTTGGTATACGCCAAAGTAGATTGTTGAATGGTTAGATTGTTAATGTCGAGGAATGCGATAAAAATAAATGCAGATTCTGTCAAAGTAATTAAGATAACTAAGAGTATGTCTAAATTTTACCGTCCTGATAACCAGTATTTTATGAACCTGACGTCCAAATTGTTTATTTACTTAGCTCGCTAAGCTCATAAAAAATTTGTTAGTCAGAACCACAAACTACAGATTATCAGTTAGTTAAATTTTTAGACATACTCTAAGTGGTTTACTTTAAACCGCACAGGCTTTTGTCCAGAGACAAAAAGAGCCTAAGCCAATTAATTCTTTGACTCAGAAGAATCTGCATTTATTTTTATCTTACTACTTATAGGTAGATATTTGATTGTATTATACAAGGAAAAATTATTCTTTGCATTTCAACAGAGATATTGTTAGAATATCAAGAGATTCTAGCCTTAAAAAATGGAGCAGTAGTAGCTGAAAATGTAATAAATTTAATAGCTATCCATCCACTCACTCACTCAAAATTAGGATTTAAATCCTAATTTTATATAAATTTACTTACCTTTACTCCTATAAACTATAAAAGCCACCAACATTAAAAAATAAATCATGAAGAAGTTCTTAAAAATTGCCTTATCCATTATAGTTGTATTAGGATTATTTGTAAGATTTGCGCTACCGTCTATTTTGCACAAAGCAGGTTTACATGCCACCTATGCCGATGCAAAAGAATACGACTTAAAAGGCAAAAAAGCGTTAATTATTACGACTAGCCATGATGTGTTAAATGCGCCAGGGGAAACCACAGGAAATCCAACAGGAGTAATGGCGTCTGAAATGACGGTACCTTATTATGAATTTTTAGATGCGGGTATGGAGGTAGATGTCGCTAGTATCAAAGGAGGCAAAATCCCCGTTGACCCACAAACCTTGATTTTTTTATTAAAGACGCCAGAAGATGAGCGATTTTTAAAGGATGACATCTTTCAAAAAAAAGTTAATCAATCTTTGAAAATTGATGATATAGATTTTACTCAATACGATGCTGTATTTATGTCTGGTGGATGGGGTGCTGCCTATGATTTAGGCTATTCCAAAGTATTAGGAGAGAAAATCAGCGAAGCCTATTATGCTCAAACACCCGTTATTGGAAGTGTTTGTCATGGTGCGTTAGGCTTGATTCAAGCCAAAGATACCCTTGGGAATTATCTGATTACAGGCCGAACGATGACAGGTGTTACCGATAAACAGATTAAGGAATTGGGGATTGCCGTTACCCCTCAACATCCAGAAACGGAATTGAGAAAGTTAGGGGTCAATTTTAAAAGTAATACGGCTTTTAGAGATTTCTTTGCGCATATAACGGTCGTTGATGAAGAGCGTAGATTTGTTACCGGTCAAAATCAAAATAGTGGCTATGAAACGGCGCAGAAAATGAAGCAGCTTATTTTGGAGAATTCTTCGAAGAAAGTGCTAAATTAAAGTAGCCTAGACAGCTGGTCTGAGCAGTATTCACAATATAAAAAACGAAAATGAATTATTTTCTGATTAATCAATACCTTAGTAGGAAACTGATGTGTCCTGTCTGATTCTCAATAAATCAAGCATTATTAAATTGAATAAAAACAGTTCTATGAAAATATTAACCAGCATTCTATTCACCATTTTTTTCATTGCTTCGCTTTCCGCCCAAGATTTCCCAAAAGGTATTTGGCTGACAGGAAAAGAAAATACAAAAATTGAGACCTATGAAAAAGAAGGTGCTTGGTATGGGAAAATCGTTTCCTCCGATAATCCAAAAGCGAAAATTGGCAATGATATTTTAAGGGATTTTAAAGCAGTAGCTGGACAATGGAAAGGAAAACTTTTTGCCGCTAAACGGGGCAAAATACTAGACGCAGTTATTGAGCCAAATGAGGAGGTTTTAACTATTGCAGTATCTGCTGGATTTTTTACAAAAGAATTAGTTTGGAAAAAGGATGATTAGGAACGGGACATAAATAAATTGATATTATTTACTACTCATTTTTATAAATGCTTGTAGGGTTTCTAAATTTATGGTTTCGTCAAAAATAGCAGCAACATTAATTTCAAAACCTGCAATGGTTCTACTCTGAATCATTTCGCCATATTGAATAACTTTGGCAGGAAAGTATTTTTTATCAGAACCGTGTAAAATATATTGCTCTACTCGTTGTTTCACAGGGTCAATAATCCAGTACTCAGGAATGCCATGGAGTGCGTAATCTTCTTTTTTGGTTATTCTATCTTTTTTAGCTGTTTTGGGAGATAGTATTTCGACAATAAAATCTGGTGCAGGAAAAAGTACTTGGTCAGGTCTAAAAGTATCGACTTTTTCTTGAGAGAAAAAAACTAAATCAGGTTCATAATCATTTCTAGTCAACGAAATCATTACTTTTTCTGTACCAATACGACCTAGTTTTTTGAATCTGACATAAAAACTTAAAAGGCTCGAAAGTAAATCATTTGCATCCCAATGTCGCCTTTTGACTGGAGAATGAATAATAATTTCTCCATTAATAAATTCAGCTTTGACATCTTCAGTAATCCAATTGTAGAAATCTTTGCGACGTTTATTTTCTTCTTTCATTGCATCTTGAAAATACTGCAATTGAATGGCAGCATCAGAGCGTTTCATGATTTTATTGACCAAAGATGTATCGTGCATACTATATTATTTTATCCAAATTTAACCTAAAATATTTGAATTTCAAAACGAAAGAAGCTTAATAGTAATGAAAAAACTAATTATTTTACCTACCATTTTTTTTCTAATAACTTGTCTGTTTTCTCAAGAGACTGGGTTAATTGATTCAAATATCAAATCACCAAATTTTGTCCTCATCTTAGTAGACGACGCAGCCCTACAAGATTTTGGTGTTTACGGAGGCGAGGCTTTTACGCCTAATATTGATCTGCTTGCGCAACAGGGAACGATGTTTACCAATTACCATTCAAGCCTGATGTGCGCGCCCGCTCGAGCCATGTTACTGACTGGTTGCGATAGTCATTTAGCAGGGGTGCCTAATTTACCTGTTTTTCTAGCTCCCGAACACACAGTTCATCCCAATTATAATGGTATTTTGAATACCAGAGTAGAGACGGTGGCTACCAGATTAAAGGGCAATGGCTATAATACTTACATTGCTGGTAAATGGCATTTGGGAAATACTTCCTACACCTTACCGACTAGACGTGGCTTTGACCGTAGTTTTATTTTGGGGGCATCAGGAGGAGATAATTATGACATCAAAGGCTATTTACCTTTTAAAGGAGATGCACCTTGGTTTGCGGATGGAGAACCTTTAGAGAAACTACCTGATAATTTTTATTCCTCGGAGTATTTGGTCGATAAGATGATGGAATTTATGGAGGAAGAACCCAATAAAGACCAACCATTTTTTAGCTATTTACCCTTTCAAGCCATTCATATTCCGGTGCAAGCGCCTGCCGAATTTGTTAAAAAATACAAAGGGGTTTATAAAGATGGTTGGGACAAATTAAAGCAACAGCGTTTTGAAAAAGCTAAACAATTAGGCATTATTCCTTCGACTGCCCAACTCGGAGCAATGCGTCCCGAATTACGAGATTGGGAAAAATTAAGTAAAGAAGAACAACAAATCGCTGCCAACGATATGGCGGTTAATGCTGCGATGTTGGAGGCGATGGATTATCATATCGGTCGCTATATCACCTATTTAAAGAGTAGGGGATTGTATGATAATACCGTGTTCATTATTACTTCTGATAATGGACCAGAAGGGAGTGTGGTAAGAGATAGTCGAGTAGATTTGTGGATGAAATGGGTCGGTTACCATCGAGACCAAAGCCGTTTGGGAGCGCCTGGTTATTATGGTTTTATTGGCCCTGAATTTGCTAGTGCTGCGGCTGGTCCTTCTTCCTTTTTTAAATTTTATGCAGGGGAAGGTGGATTGAGAGTTCCTTTGATTATTGCAGGAAAGGGCATTCCAAAAGCTCAGAAACGAGCGGCTTTTTCTTTTGTAACTGATGTCACACCCACGATTTTGGCATTGGCAGGTATTCAAGAAAAACCAGCCCTTGTACCGATGACAGGAAAAAATTTATTGCCAGCTATTCAAAATGACTCTATGCTTGTTTATCAAAATGACGAACCAGTTGGGATAGAGGCAGCAGGGCATAGCGCCCTTTTCAAAGGCAACTTCAAATTGACCAGAAATGCTCGACCTTTAGGTGATTTTATATGGCGATTATACAATATTAAAAAGGACCCAGGGGAAACGAACGATTTAGCCCAATCTAATCCACAAAGATTCGCAGAATTGATAAAAGACTATGCGGAATACGTCGAAAAAATGGGCGTGCTAGAAATGGGTACGCAATACGAGGCACAAGCGGAATTATCGAATAAGGTACAGGCTATTGTTGTTGGGGCTATTCGTCCTTGGATAGTTGGATTTTTTGTTTTGTTGGGAGGATTTTTTGTTTGGCGACGTCGTAAAAGGAAAATGTCTTTGGGGAATAGTTAAAATGAAATAAAATCTATCTGTTTGCTGCTCGGCCGCTTCGCGGCCTCACCCTTTAGAACCCTTTGTCGAGCTTGCAAAGCAAG
>CAZXYA010000300.1:0-11250 GCA_964644655.1 uncultured Saprospiraceae bacterium
CCCTCTTTCCCCAGCAATGGTACGAATTGGCAAATATAGACTCGGCACGTAGAGCGCCATATCATCAATTCCAACAGAAAAACCTTTCATAACACATCAATTTTTTAGCCCAAATTTATCGGGTAGATGAATAAATATCAGGGATGGAGTAGTATTTCGCCAACTTAACAGTCCTTTAATGGGATTGTTGTAAAAAACATATAGTTAAAAATTTACAAAGGTAGGATTTATTCTTACTTTCCCCTCATTTATAAGGGGTATTTGCTTGTTGTTAACTTCTGTAGTGTGGAGCGCTGCTTTTTGAACCAATTAATAAATCCATACTCCAAACGGGATAAAAAACGGTTACTCTTCACTAACAATTTCTACAGGTATATCAACAGGTATTGGTTTTGGCTTTGATTTTGGTTTATTTTTTCGCAATGCCTTCCGTATGGCACGATCTCGTTTTTTATCAATTTTGTATTGGTCTAAAATACCTCTTTTCCTATAAAATCTCCGTTTAAACAGTCGAAATTTAAAGCGATTATCACCACTTTCATCAGAGGTTACTTCTATATATACCTTTCTTTTGGAAGCTGCATAACCTGTTTTGTCTGGAATAATGTACCGATTGGTTCGCCTTAGGTTATTTAGGGGAATAGAGACCCAAATATCCGTCAAATCACGATAACTCAAAGTACCTTCCATAAATAAATGGATAGCATTCGACTGAATTTCTAGTTGTGGAAAATGAATTTCTTCGCCTTCTATTGTCAATTGACCTATTATGGGTGCAAATCGTAGTTCCTGAAAGCGCTTTTCCATTCTTAGTCTAGTCGCAATATCGTCCAAAGGTTGAAAACCAATGAGCACTACTTCTTGTAAATCAAAAGCTAAAGTCCCGTTGGTCGCATCAGGAAGGAGTTTGCTTTTATCATCGTCAATGACTCCTGCTAAATCAAAATTCATACTGACTGCACCCCCTAATTTTGTGATGTTTTTTAGAGAGGGTAAAGACAAATAATTTAGGCTTTCTATTAATTCTTTTAAGACTAAATTCTCGGTTTCGATATTAGCAGTAAACGGTGTAATCAATTTTTGTCCTAAATCAAATTTACCATCTACAAAAATACTGGCATTTTGAAAATTAAAATTAGTTTTTTCAAGCACAATAGTAGCAGAATCCCTTAAATGTATCCCTGTTTTTAAAGCCTCAAAAATCAGTTGGTCCGTATAAATAAAAGAATCTACTTGAACATGAAAATGCGGATTAAAGGTTTGCATAATCCCCTTCAAAGTGGCCTTCATAGATTCGGTCTCCGCTGTTGACTTATTAGAAGTAAATATAGATAGAAAATGAGTCCAAGTAAGTTTGGGTGCGGCAAGATTCACTCTTGTCGCTAAAATATCTCTTTCCCTGCCCAATAATAATTCACTAATATGGTCAATATTTCCAGTTAAATGAATTTTTTCTCGCAAAGAATCAGACAATAAATAAAAATCAAAATTAGCTTTATCTGCTTCTAAGGTTAAATCAATCTCCGTTAAAGGAAAGGTAACCCCAACGGGTCGATAATAAATTTCACTTTCTTTTAAAGAAAATACAGCATCAGCATCTGATAATAAGTCTCTAATATCTTTGACATTTCCTGTATAATCAAAAGCTACTTCAAAATGTCCATCCTTAAAAATAAATTCGTCCGTCTTAAAAAAATTATTAAATACTTTTGGATTGCCTGTTAATTCAATATGAACCGCACCAAAAGCATTTTTATCAGTAGCCATTAAAGTTGTTGTCGTATCAGGTTGGTACTTAATCATCCCGACTAAATTCTTGCTATCCTTGCTATCAAATACAATTTTACCTGTTGAACTATTGAGTACTAATCCTATTTCGTCATCTAAAATCCCTTTGTGCTGAATGGTTAAATTTACCCCCTCTGGTAATTCATCTATATTTTTTAGCACATTGACATTCAAATAATTAAGCGCAGGCAATGCTTTTGCCAAATTTAACTTAGTGGTGGTCAATTCAAATTCAAAGGGGCTTTGGTTTGGTTGACTTATATCTATTTTCCCGCTAAAAATCACTTCCCCTCCATCATAGTTAAAGCTCGTTTTATCTAAGACTAAGGTATGTTCATTTTCAAAATGTAAGCCAGTTCTAAAATTATCTAAGCGCAATAAATCAAAGTAAGCAAGTGTGTCAATTTCAATAGCTAATGTTGGTTCAAAATTGTGGTATAAGCCTTTGAAGGTGGTCTTCATCGACTTCTTTTTCTCCTTTTCAGATTTTTTTTCTCCATTGGTCGAAAGGCCATTATCTTCGAAAAAATTCACAAAATCTGTCCAAGTCAATTTCTTAGACTGAATTAAGGCCTGCCCTGTTGCTTTTTGATTTGCTATATCAATTAATAAGGCTGGGATATTTTTTAAATTCCCTTTTAACCATAAATCATGTTGAAAACTACTGTTAATAATACTAAAAACAGCATCCCCTGCTTCTTTTTCCAGCGTCATTTCCCGAAAAGGGAAACGAACATTTGCTGATTTATAAACTACATTAAAATCAGTTAATTTTAAATTGGCATCCGTTTCACTTATGATGCTATTCATATCTTGTAAGGAACCATTGATAGCAGCTTGTAAATTAAAGGTTCCTTCTTCAAAAAGAAATTGACTATTCCCCAGCCAATCACTTATCCCTTCTGCTTTTCCGCTAATATTAGCCGCTGTTTTGAGTTGAGTACCTCGTTCTAGGGTTTTCCAAGCATAAGCTTTATCTGTTTGAATAGTGAATTGCCCTTGCTGAGTGGACAATTTTTCTAAGTGCAAACTAAATCGTTTTTTCCCTTCTGATTTTTGTCGTTCATCTCTATAAATTCGATTCAAAAAATTCCCTTTAACCGTCGTGTGTTTAAAAGGAATATCGAAAACAGTTACTGATTGATTGTTAAACTGAAAATCGACTTCTATAATAGGATGGTCCTCAGGATGAAAAGTGGTAATTAATTTTGTTTTAGAATAAAACGGAGCAGGAATATCATAAGGGGCTAATACTTTTTGAGTATTAGGAATGAGTAGAGGACTAATTTTTGCCAATCTAGTAACTTTATTTTCAAATAATAAGATAGAGGGTTTATCCCCTTTTGTGTAAAATTCGCCACTAAATAAAAAAGTTTCTTCATTAATTTGCAGGTCAAACGGTTGGATAAGGAGGCTACTGTCTTTCCAAATAAAATCAAAGGTTCCTTGTAATTGACTATTTGGTAAAAAACCACCTTTCTCTTCCTTAAAAACCAACTGATCGATCCCTAAATCTAATTTAATTTGACTGGCTAAATGTTCTTTTTCTAAATCTAATAAGGTGCTTAAATGATTAATTTTAGCATGTATAGTTGTTGTTTTAATGGCATTGGTTAAATTAACTGCCATATTAGATAAACTTAAACCTAATGCTTTGGTTTTGAGGTCAATAAACTTTGTCGAGGTTTCTTTTTTTGCGGAAGGGCTTAATTGTTTTTTTAGTAAATTTTTAATATTACTATAATTATCCTGTTGGGTTAAAATATTGATTACCCCATTTTCTAATTGTATTAGGTCTATTTCAGCTTTTCTTTCCCAAATATCTAAGATAGAAAACGCAGCGTGCAATTTTTCTACCTGCAATAAAGCTTGCTGATGTTGGTCAAATAAAGAATCTTTTACCCATACATTATTAAGCGTAATGGTGGCTTCTGGGAAATTTTTATATAGACTAATAGTAGTCTCATCAAAAGAAATAATCCCTTCATTCAAAAAGGAAAGATTGTCCAGTATTTTGGTCTTATTAGAGGCTAAATACCAATTAGCTGCAATGACAGTTAGGCTCGCTATTATAAGCATAAGGAGCAAAAAAATACTTGAAAATTTTAAAATTTTACGAACCAAAAATTATTATTTGAATGAAGTCGGTATAGGTAGTTTCTCTCTTAATACTACTCATTTTAAAAAGTAGCTAATCACTTAACGCAAAAATAGGCGATATTGTCTATTAATTAGGAAAGATTTTTGATAATAATTGATTACTCCTGATTCTGTTTAGTACTTCGGATAGTTAAGCTTTCAATATTTCGACAAGTTTATCCGATCAATATCTTTAATTTGCTTGAATAGCCGATAAATATAAAGCCTCTACTTTAGCTCTTGCCCACGCTGTTCTCCTTAAAAATTTCAGGCTGGATTTTATGGACGGATCATTTTTAAAACAACGTATATTGATTCTCTTACCCATTTCTTCCCAACCATATACCTGTTCTAGATAAGTTAAAATATCTGCTAATTTAACGCCGTGAAGTGGATTGTTGGCTTGAGGTTTCGTTATTTTTTTCATTTATAGTATAAAATTTATAGAGACTGCCTCTTCTATACACCTTTTTGGAGGTGACTCCAAGTGGTTTAGTTACAAATATGATCGGTGCTAACTCACCTTTAAACCTTGGAATTACTAATCAAAACTTTTGAAACATAGCACTATTTATTAATTTCTACTTCCATTTCCGATGCCTCTTCTATTTCAATTGCTTCAATATCTATTTTATCTTTATCAGATTGTAATCCTGCAAAAATAGCTGCCAATTCTGGTCGTTCTTCATAATTTTTTTCTGGCAACGAAGCGATCAATTCTTCCGCATGGTTAATCCTATCTTCTGTCAAAGGGTGGGTACTCATTATTTTAGTTAGCTGCTCTATATTTTCTCCAAGGTCTGAACGTTCTGCTTGTAATGCTTTAAATAAATCAACCATTCCTTGTGGATTTATAGAATGATCTTTTAAATACTGAAGACCTATTTCATCCGCTTCTGTTTCCATATTTCTAGAATTGGACATATCTTGTAAAGTAAAAGCATTTTCCAAAAATACGGCAGTTACCCCACTCGCATCACTTGTCATGATGGAGAAAACTAGATATGTACTTAGATTACGACTCATTTGCTTTAGGGAATGTCGCTTTTCGACGTGCGCCAATTCATGCCCTAAAACAGCCGCTAATTCCTCCCAAGATTGGAAAGCATCTAATATACCTTGATATATCACAATTTTTCCACCAGGAATAGCAAAAGCATTAACCACATCATCTTCACAAACAAAGAGTTCTACAGGATAGTCACTCTCGAATCCTACTTCCTCAAAAAATAAGTTAAGTTCGGCTGATTTGGCACTGTCTATATTCAAGGAAGCAAAAAGTGGCTCAGACATTTTTTCACCCAATTTTATCTCTGCCGCCTTTGGCACTAAATTAACCGCAGTTACCGCAATTACGGGTGCAATCACATTCATGTAAAGAAAAACAATGCCCGCCAATAAAACTACTGAAAAGCCTAGTACTTTAGCAATATTTCCTTTTAATACTTGTGCATAAATCGATGCTTCCGAAAATTGGGGATAATAATGTTTAAAAGTATCTACGGAAGTGGGATCTTCTATCACTAAACTTTGAGGTGGAAAATCTCCAAATTTTAATTGAATTTTATGAGCAGAAGAAAAATCAATATCTTCTAAGGTATCAACTAAAATCTCTTGTTCTTCTAAGGCTGGAAAAACCGTTTCATTGCCAAATCGTATGAGATTGGCAAATAATTCTATCACTACTGCTTGTGGTTTAGCAGATTGTCCGTCAAAATAAATACCGTTTATGATGGTTGATGGCATATTTAATAATTGAAAAGCATCTAAGGGTTTAAGTATCTAGTCTTAAGTAATCGACACTTTGTAAAAGGGGTAATGAGGTAATAAATTCATGAGTTTTATGAGCTTAAACAAGATATTTGGTTAACAAGTTATACATTCTCAATTCAATAGCTACGCATCTAACTGGCAACTGAAAACCGACAACGGATAACTGTTAAAAGTCAAAATCCATATCCAAAATATCTACCAAGTCATCTCCAGTAG
The DNA here is from genome assembly GCA_964644655.1 of uncultured Saprospiraceae bacterium. Lineage (GTDB taxonomy): Bacteria > Bacteroidota > Bacteroidia > Chitinophagales > Saprospiraceae > JAFMDF01. The sequence goes on from CAZXYA010000300.1 coordinate 5,917, forward strand.
CATCCTTATAATTATCTGCATCTTGGGTCAAAGCATCTAAATTTACTTCATAAGGGATATTGATACTTTCGATATTTAATCTGTATTGACGAATAATTGCCCAAGGGAAGGCAATTCCTGCTGTAAAAATAACTAGTAAGGCATTGGAAAATAATACCCAAAAGGTAGTACCTCCATCCATAGTTGACCGCAAACTACTACTTCCTTCTTCGTGATAGACCGTCGTATTATTAATCGTAAAATTAAAACGATTCGTAATATACCAAGGGAGGTAAATATATAATGTCAGTATGGTCAATATAGCCCCTATAATATTAATCCCGAATAGTTCGGATCCCTCTCCTCTAAATTCCAATTCATATTGCCCCATTTGAGAATGTCCAAATAAATATTTCATAATTGCTACTCGCATCCAAGGCGCATAGATTCCCAAGGTGATAACAGTAAAAAATAATTGTGTATAGTATAGTTTTAGGAATTCGCTCATTCTACCTCTGAAAGAAAAGAAAATACCTCTCCATGAAGTCCGAGATAGACGATATCGCCAAGCACCAAAAATAGCAATAGGCGCTAGTAAAAGCATTCCTAGATACAATAATAATATGCCCATGGGAAAGAAAAAAGTAGCCGCAAACATAATAGCAATAATACCATAAGCAATAATAAAGCCCCTAAACATTTCCTTACCTGTACCATGAAAAACAAAGCGATCTCCATCTAGTTCCGTTTCATTCCAGACATATTTCCTAACGGCAGCTTTCGCCCAAGGATAATACAAGCCTAAGGTAAGAATTGTGAGAATAACGTTAACAGCCCAAATACCGAAGTAACGACCGCCTTTACCATGAAAAAATAGTTTAAAGTGTTGTGGGAAGGCCTGATTCATTTGATTGATTTTTAATTGTTATTAATACTTAATCCGAGTAAACCATTCTCGTATGAGATTAAAATTGTAATTATTGGTTATAAGTTACATATTAAGTTAAAAATAAGTTTTTTAATTATAAAATAAGAGTAATTTTTAGTTTTTTTCGACGAACGTATGAAAATCTTTTATTTATGGCATATTTCTAAAAAATTAATAACGACTGTGCAAAATTTTAATGGATTTCTACTATCATTGTGCAATAAGACCCTTGAACAAACCCCACTCGGTTACACAGCAGGTGAGTCTTTAGTGGTTTTCCTAACCATTAGCTCCAAACTAGGCTGTTCAGAATTTAGGATAAGGTTCCCTTAGTTTTTGAGTGAGCAAAAAACTGAAATCATACATCATAAATCTATTTAGTTTTTACGGGACAGATTTATGATGTAAGATGCCTGCCTGTCGGTAGGCAGGTATGAACTATGATTTATGATTTTTTCAAACCTAAAATTATGGGGAGAAAAAATTGCTATATCTCCGTAATTCTAAACCTATATTCTAGCAGGCAAGTCGGATACTTATGCTTTGATTCATACTAATTTCAACTAATTAATTTAATGACCCTATCCATTATTTTAACATTGATATTGGCATTATTGATACTGATTCTCGGTTATTTCATAGGGATACTAATCGGTCTATTAATTCCTATTCATCGAGGTTTTAAACCACTACAAAATGGCGTTAACCTAAGTATTAGTACTAACGGCATGCATACGGATTTTATCCTGCCTGCTAAAAATAAAGTCTTTGATTGGACGACATTCATTGATGCAAATAATTTTGACCTAACCATAACTGCTGAAACCAAATTAGGTATTGGTTGGGGAGATAAGGCAATTTATTTAGATATTGAAACTTGGGGGGAATTAACTATCAAAATGGGTTTAGCCACTTTGTTTTTGCCCACTCCTACCATTCTCCATATTACTGCTTATGAAGCTCTACCAACAGATACTTTAAAAGTTCAAAAAACCTTTATTTCCAATGCTCAATACTTAAAATTATGTCAGTTTATTTTAGCTTATTTTAACACAAATAGCTTAGAAAAACCAACATTAATCGAGGGGGCAGGTTATACGCCAAATGACAATTTTTATCAAGCCATTGGAAAATACCATGCCTTCAATACTTGTAATACTTGGGTGAATAAAGGCTTAAAAAAAATCGGTATCAGAACCGCTTTATGGTCACCTATGGATAAGGGGATTTTCTATCAATTCGAGAAAATTAAACATAACTAATGAAAAATCTTTCGTTTTTTTCTTGTCTACTATTGTTAATTGCAGGTTGCGCTTCTACCAAATTAGCACCTACTTCTATAAAAAAAGACAAAATTGTGGTAGCTTTTGGTTCTTGTAGTAACCAAGATAAGGAACAAAAATTATGGGATGACCTTATTGTCGAACATCCTGACCTTTGGATATGGTTAGGAGATAATATTTATGGCGATAGCGAAGATATGGGGGTATTAAAAGCGAAATATGACCAACAAAAAGCACATCCTTTGTATCAACAATTAATTAAACAAACTAAGGTCATTGGGACTTGGGATGACCACGATTATGGGGCAAATGATGCGGGAAAAGAATTTGCTAAAAAGGAAGAAAGTCAACAACTATTATTAGATTTTTTAGAAGTACCAAATAATGCCCCTGTTCGCAATAGAAAAGGGGTTTACAGTAGTTATACTATTGATAATGAATTAGCAAAAGTCAAAATTATTTTACTAGATACTCGCTATTTTCGAGATACCTTGACTAAGGTTAATGATAAAAACACCCTAAATTGGAATGGAGAAGTGTTAGGAGAAACACAATGGGCTTGGCTAGAAAATGAACTAAAAAATTCCACAGCAGATGTTCATATAATTGGTAGCAGTATTCAGGTCATTCCAATGGAACATCGTTTTGAGAAATGGAATAACTTTCCTTTGGAACGACAACGATTATTTAATCTTATTACAAAATATAAAGTCAATCGCCCCATTTTTATAAGCGGAGATAGGCATATTGGAGAAATCTCAAAAATTGACTGGGTTCATCAGCCTATTTATGACATTACTTCTAGCAGTTTGACGCATGGCTGGTCTAATCGACGAATAGAGGCTAATCAACATCGAATTGGCGCATTAGTTTATAATGAAAATTATGGATTAATTGAAATTTCCAAAAAGGATTCCTTGCAAATTGATATTAGTATTCGATCAGATAATCGGCAAGTTGAAGCCGCTATTTCTTTGAATTAAATAACTAATCTAAGTTGCGGATAAAGGTTAAAACTGGTAGCACAGGATTCATCCTGTTCTGGATACAGATCCTTTAGACCTGTTAGGATTTTAAAATATCGTTTGCTAACCTAAAGGTCAGCGTCCCGGACAGACTAAAAGTCTTCCGATGAATCGGAACAAGTTGTGCTACCAATTGTCCGCAATTTGAATTAACTAATCATTACCAGCCGCCGCCGCCAGCAAAACCACCGCCACCACTAAATCCTCCAAAATCACCACCGCCACTACCTTGAGGAGGTGGTGGAGTCGCTGAACTAACAACGGACCGACTAAATTCGGAAGAAAAATGATGCGTCGTATAAATGTGTCGATTATTGGACCAATTTGGTTGATAAGCTGCGGCCTCTAAGATAGACTTAAAGATAGCAGACCATTTATGTTCAACACCTAAGGCAAAGGCAAAAGGTAGCATAGCTTCAAAATGCTCGGGTGTTCTATCTGGCGGATTTAATAAATTCATTCTATCCTTTTCCGCCATTTCCAAATACATTTTAAAGCCTTCTATTTCTGATTGTAATTTTAATTTTTCTTCAGTAGGTCTTTTAATTAAGTAAGCATAAATAATGAGGGAAATTAAGGCAGTAGGAATAAATAGTCCTAAAGCAACCGTATTAATATTAGCTCCATTAAATATACTAAAGATGGTACCTTTCAATTCAGTCAAGCCCATAAATAAAGGCGTTCCGCCAGTAAAAATGACAAACATTAAAAAGGGTACCGCAAAACTTTTTAGACCTGCTGGAATTTTTCCCTTTGAGGAGAATATGGTAAATAAAATTAAGATAGGTAAACCAATAAACACGGCTGACAATAAAGCCAATCCCACTCCGTCCATTTCTGTTCCTGTCCGATTCATCATAAAGACCGCCGCTATAATCGTAATAAAACTAATGATAATAGGGATTACTAAAAACTGTCTATTATTCCCTTCCTTCACAAAACCTTCGTGTTGTGCCAAGATATTATTCTGATGAGCCTCATAAGCCCTTTTCACAGGAGATTCATAAGAACCATCTATGGTCACTTTTTTACCATTAGCAAATAATTGAGTCATTAAGGCTTTATCCTCCTGATATAAATCGGATAAATCAGTATTCAACTGTGTCAGAGTGTAAGTTTTACTTCTAGACATAAATCCACTTCCTGCACTTTCATCAATGTGCAAATAGCCGTGAATCGCCAAATTAATTATGGAGGCGGTTACTTTGTTGGTTTGATAAGCCTCTTTTGCAATATAACTCAAAGAAGAAGGGGAATAACCTTGGGGGGAGGCAAAAAGTGGATAAGGTGTAGGCTTCGGTGGATCCACGCCATATTTATTCCAAGTGGTCACAAAATACCCTAAAAGACCAAAAGCACTCAAAGATAATAGCAAAGCAGAACCATAGCGTTCTATAAAAGAAGGTCCTTCGACTATTCCTTTTTCAAAACCTACCCCAACAGATAATCCCTCTCTTGGTTGTAAGGGTTCCGTAATTTCAAAGTAGAGTTCATTTCCTTTATTAAATTCTTTAGCCGTACATTTTTGTTCTCTAGAACCATATTTTCCTGTAAAACAAATTTCCTGTAAATGGTTTGCCCCAGGTGGTAATTGCACTAAACAAGTAGCATTTTCAATGACAAAAGGCCAATCGTGACCAATAGGGTTCCAGGCAATTTCGTCCGCTTTTTCTAAATGCTCAACTTGGTTTCGGACAAAATATTCTATGGTGTAATTATAGGTTCCTTTCTTCAGAAAAACATCTCGTTTGCCAATGTACATCATCTCTTTTCCATTCTCATAATCAGTATGAAAACTTTCTTCTTTTCCATCTCTCAATACCTTGGTAATATTATATCTTATAGGCGTTTTCTTCCCATTATGCATCTGCCTAGATCGAGGTAAACTTCTGTAAAGACCTCTCTTAATCTGATTTCCATTAGCATATACTTTTATCTCCTCCTTAACCCGAATAGAACGATCTTTTTTCACTTCCACTACCACATCATAATTAAGAATACGTTCGGTTTGGGTATGACCAATAGTAACCGATAAAAATAATACCACCACCAAGGTAGTCCATTTATAGAGCATACGATTCATCTTTTTAGTAACGGATAAAAAATAACCCCGATTAAA
>CAZXYA010000301.1:0-11230 GCA_964644655.1 uncultured Saprospiraceae bacterium
TAAAGTTTCAACAACTAATACGTCCTAGAAGTTTTTTTGTTGTACAGGAAAAAGAAAAGGTTTGATTGACAAATTTTTTATGTTAAATTTGTGATTCTTAAACTCATTGTTTCAAATTGCATTTTCGATTAGCTTATCAGTTCTTTCGTTCTGAAAATTGAAAATTGAAAATTGAAAATTAATTAATGCAAAATCCACATCTAGACCCAACGGGCGAAAATTATACTGGCGAAGAACAACAAGTAGATAAAGCATTGCGTCCGAAATCACTCAAAGATTTTAGTGGTCAACCTAAAATTGTGGATAATTTAGCAATATTTATCCAAGCAGCCGTACAAAGAGGCGAAGCACTCGACCATGTGGTTTTGCATGGTCCTCCCGGTTTAGGGAAAACAACCCTTTCTCATATTATTGCTAGTGAATTGGGGGCAGAAATGAAAATGACTTCGGGACCTGTTTTAGAAAAACCTGGAGATTTAGCGGGCTTATTAACAAATTTGGAGGAAGGTGATGTTTTATTTATTGACGAAATTCACCGTTTGAATAATGTCGTAGAAGAATATTTATACTCCGCAATGGAAGATTATCGAATTGATATAATGATTGATAGCGGGCCGAATGCTCGAAGTATTCAAATTGCCTTAAATCCATTTACATTAGTTGGAGCGACCACTCGAATGGGTTTATTGACAGCACCAATGCGTGCTAGATTTGGGATTACTTGCCATTTAGATTATTATGATGTGCCCACTTTAGTTGGTATTATCAAGCGTTCTGCAAGTATTTTACAAGTACCAATTAAAGATGGTGGTGCGTTGGAGATAGCTCGCCGTAGCCGAGGTACGCCTCGGATTGCGAACGCCTTATTGCGTAGAATTCGAGATTTTGCTCAGATTAAGGGCAATGGTACGATTGATGTAAAAATTGCACAATATGGTCTAGAAGCCTTAAATGTAGATGATAGTGGCTTGGATGAAATGGATAATAAAATTTTAACGACTATTATTGAAAAATTCAAAGGAGGGCCTGTTGGTTTAACCACTATTGCTACTGCAGTTGCAGAAGAAGCAGGGACTATAGAAGAAGTTCATGAACCCTTTTTGATTATGGAAGGCTTTATTCAACGGACGCCAAGAGGTCGATCGGTAACGGAAAAAGCATATCAGCATTTGGGGATAGTACCGCCTACTCGGGCTGGGACACTTTTTTAAATATAGATAAAAATATTAATAAACTAGAACCAAATTAGTCGAGTTCAGAATTTGAATATCATTAATTAATCTTGATAATGTGGGAGTTTAACTAGGTTGGGAATTTTTTCTTGCTTTTCTTTTGTTAGTTTTTCTGTATCAATTCTTGCTCTTATTTTTTTTAAGATACTGTTATTACTTTTATTACTTCTATCCCATAAAATAATAAGTAGAATACCTCCAATAAATCCAATAAAAATTATACTAAATATAATTGCATTAGATTTGAGAGATAAATCTTTTACGGTAATAAATGCAATTAAGGCTGAAATTGCACTAGTTATAAGGGCGATAGCAAAATTTAAGTAGATTGAGCTGTCAGAGCCTATTTCCAATACTTTTAATTCATCTTCAGTTACTGGATATATCTTTTGCGGCTCTAACTCTCCATAAAGAGCAGGAATGCTTTTTGGCATATCATTAGATTTTATAATGCGGTACTCAAGGCGGCATACCTAATAAAATCTAATATTTTATATAAAACATTAAAATGCCTTGATTACAATATTTTTCTCGTGTATAAAGTTTGTTTATTTTAGTTGTTGATTCTAATACACCCAATGATATATAACCATTGGGACAGGAATCATATCAAAAATAAATACTTTGAGGTTTATTAGCAAGTTATTACAACAAAAATTGTTTTAAAAGTTACTGACAGTAATTCTAATCCAAATATGAAAACTACCTCTAGAAATAATTAAATAAAATATCTACTCCGAAAAATAACAAATCTCAAATAAGCATATTTCTTAGGCGAACTGTAATACCCTAGTAGAAAGTAAAAATCAAAATCTACCAATTCTGATAAAAAATACTATCTTGCTCTCCCATTTACTCTCTAACCAACTACTAATCATCATTAAAATTATGAACAAACCAACTTCCTTTTTTTACCCTTTCCTTTTTATACTCATTCTAATTTTAGGTTGCGCAGAACAACCTGAAAAAGTAGTAATAGACAAAAATTATGACCCAGAAGCAAAATTAGTAGCTCTAAATATTACCCTACCACCACCACCTCAACCTGTCGCGAATTATGTCAATGGCGTTAGAGCTGGCAATCTTATTTTTTTAGCAGGTAAAGGGCCAAAAAGAGCCGATGGTACAGAAATCACAGGAAAATTGGGACAAGATGTAACCATTGAAGAAGGCTATGAAGGAGCTAGACTGACGGCAATTAATCAATTGGCCGTCCTAAAGACTATGCTCGGAGATTTAAGAAAAGTAAAACGGATTGTCAAAGTGTTAGGCATGGTCAATTCTGATCCTTCCTTTATCGAACAACCCAAGGTAATCAATGGATTTTCAGATTTAATGGTAGAAGTTTTTGGAGAAAGAGGGAAGCACGCTCGTGCGGCAGTCGGAATGGCCTCTTTGCCAAGAGGACAGGCTGTGGAGATTGAATTAGTAGTAGAAGTCTACCCTTAAATTTATTGTACAAAAACAAACTACTCTAATGTCAAACTTCATCAAAATAGCACTCATTCAATGTTTTGGATTCATCGTATTTTTGGCGCAAAGCCAAGATCAAAATCTTGAACTAAAATATCTAGGCTGCGCAGGTTGGGAAATAAAGGATGGAGCGACAACTATATTAATAGATCCCTATATTTCTCGCCTTAAACTTGGAACAGGGCCAGGGATTAGTAAAGAGGATACTAGAAAAAGTTATACAAAAGCGGATTATTTTGAATCTGACACCACCTTAATTAATCAATTAATTACCAAAGCAGATTTTATACTTGTTCACCATTCCCATTTTGACCATCTTTCTGACGTACCTTATATTGCTAAGAAAACAGGTGCAAAAGTTATCGGAACGGAAACCACTTGCAATATACTGCAAGCCTATGGGCTTCCCAAAGAACAACTTTATACCGTCAAAGGAGGAGAAGACTATCAATTTGATAATTTTTCGGTCAGAATTATTCCATCCATTCATTCTGCCTTAGGCAAAAAACAATATTTTGATTCGCGAACTTATACAGTACCCCCCAAAGCGCCCTTAAAAATTGAAGAATTTATTGAGGGTGGTTCACTTATGTTTTTTATTCGTTTTGAAACCCATAAATTGCTCACAATGGGTTCAATGAATTTTATCGAAAGAGAAGTGGAAGGCTTAGATCCTGATGTTATTTTAACAGGCGTCAATTTTTCTAGAAACGAGATTTATAAATATACAGAGCGCTTACTCAGTATCACGGGTTTTCCGAAAATCATTATTCCCACCCATTGGGATAATTATCGAGTGCCTTATGGATTTCCACAGGATAGAGGAATAGAGTTAAAAATCAAACCTTTTATCGCCGAAGTTAAGGCTGCTTCGCCCGAATCTCAGGTAATAACACCGATTCATTTAACGCCCATTATTATTAAAAATAGCAACTCGACTAAGAGAAATTAAAGCTCAAAGAAAGGGGCATTATTCATGAGTACGATTATTAAACCTTCTTTTTTCAATACAACTAACCATACAAAATCCTTTTGGAATAATTATATTCGATGACCTCAGCTTCATCCGGGTTATACAATCAAGGTAATCTATTAAAGCAGTTGATTTTTTACCACAAAGAGACAAAGCACACAAAGTCCACAAAGTTTTTGACGAGTATAGTTTAGGAATGAATTAAAATGACAATTAAAACTCCTACTGACAATCAATAAGTTGCAATTTTAAAATGAAAAGTTATTTTTGAACCATTCTTTAGTTAGTTTTTTAGAGGATAAAAATATGCTCCAATACCACGAATATGTTCAGGTCCTATCTGACAACAACCACCGATAATATTCGCCCCTAAATCCACCCATTCTTTAGCTTTTTCTACAAAAATAGCAGGGTCAGCCGTTCCATGCCAAGTTTTAGAGTCGGCATCATAAATCAAACCTGCATTAGGATAAACAACAATCTTTTTGTCCCTTACTACTGATTTCAAAATATTAATTAAACCAGCAATATATTTAGGAGCTGTACAATTCACGCCAATAGCAAAAACATTGGGATGGTTTTTAAACAAAGCAGCACAATCGTGAATTTTTGTTCCATCATTAATATGCTCCTCATCCTTACACGAAAAACTTATCCAAGCAGGTTTTGTTACTTCCCGTAAAAGTTCGCTAAATACTTTTGCTTCTTGGAAACTTGGGATGGTTTCGCAAGCATAAATATCTGCATTTGTTTTATCCAAAAGTTGGAATTGATTCCAATGAAAGGTTGCTAAATCAGAATCTGAGATACCATAATTACCTCGATATTCTGAACCATCTGCTAGATAAGCACCATAAGGTCCAATACTTGCAGCAATTAAAGGTCTTGGGCTACTTTCCGCTATTTGTTGATAGCTTTTAATAGCATTTTCTGCTAGGGTAACCGTTTTGAGTAATAATTGCTCTGCTTCTACTCTACTATGCCCAACGTCTAAAAACCCTTGAATAGAAGCTTGATAACTGGCCGTAATAATACATTGTGCGCCTGCTTTTAGGTAAGCTAAATGGGCTTTAACAATGGCATTTGGATTAGACGCAATTAATTTTGCGGACCATAATTGGTGGCTTAAATCATATCCTTGTGCTTCTAGTTCATTTGATAAGCCACCATCTAATATTAGGGGGAATTTTATTTTTTGGAAAGTTTCTAGCACTTATAGACAGTTGAATAGAGTTATTCCAACTCCAAAATCAAAGCTCCCATTTGTGACAATTCCAATTCTGTAGTCATATCAAAAGTTTGTCCACTCATTACTTCTTTGCCAGTCTTAACACCTCCTAACATTTCCCCAAATCGGTCCAATTCCAAAGTGTAAGGCTGTTCATTTTTATTCATTATCACCATTATTTTCTGGTCATCATCATATCGAAAATAGACGTAAACCCCATCTTTAGGAATAAAATGAGTTAGTTTGCCATAATGAACTGCTGATGCTGTTTTACGCCAGTTCAATAATTTTTTCATCCATTGCTGGGCTTTTTTTGCTTGGTCGGTTAAGCCTTCTCCTGTAAAACCATTTATAGTATCCCTAGCCCAACCACCAGGAAAGTCACTTCTAATAATGCCGTGGTCACCATCACTACTCATTAAGATTTCAGTACCATAATAATATTGCGGCACACCTCTAGTGGTCGCAAAATAAGTATTGGCTAATTTAAATTTTTCATAGTCTTCCCCAACTTGGCTATAAATCCGCATCATGTCATGATTATCAGGAAAAACCACTAAATCTGCAGGGGCAGGATAGAGGAAATCCTTCGCTAAGGTTTCATATAATTTAGCCCAGCCACTCCCCCAGCTTTCTGGTTCATTAATAGCTTTTACGGTGGCTTCTTGAATAGGAAAATCCATTAAACTTGGTAATTCAGAAGTATAACCATTCGGGTTTACTTTACCTCTTTGCCAATACGATACTATTGCAGGGTCATTAAACCATTCCTCTCCTACTACATTAAAATTGGGATATTCTGCCATTACTCTTTCCGTCCATTCGGTCATATAATCCATATCCGGGTACGGGTAAGTATCCATCCGAATACCAGCTAAACCAAGATATTCTATCCACCAAATACTATTTTGAATCAAATAATTGCCCATTAATGGATTTAGTTGGTTCATATCAGGCATGGTTTCCACAAACCAACCATCTCTAAATATTTTTTTCTCTAGTTTGGACGCATAAGGATCTTGCAATAAAGTCTTTTTGTGGTTGGTTCCAGTATAAGATGGCCATTGATTAATCCAATCATCCGTCGGTAAATCATCCATCCACCAATGAAAAGAGCCACAATGATTGACGATCATATCCATAATTAGCTTGATTCCTTTTGATTTAGCTTCTTTGCTCAATTGTCTATAAGCTTCATTGCTACCAAAACGAGGGTCTACTTTGTAAAAATCAGTCGTAGAATAACCATGATAAGAATACACTTCCATGTCATTTTCTAATAATGGATTTAACCAAATAGCTGTAAAGCCCATATCCGCTAAATAATCTAGACTTTGGCGAATCCCTTCTATATCACCGCCATGTCTACCACCTTTATTGGTTCGGTTTACCTTTTCTCTCATTCCTTCTACATTATCATTGCTAGGGTCTCCATTCGCAAATCGGTCTGGTGTTATCAAATACATCACATCTTCATTAGTAAACCCTTGCATTTCTGCGGCTTCTTTTTCTCGAGGAAATAAGGTATAATTATGCGTAGCTACTACTTCGTCGTGATGTTTAAAGCTAATTGGAAAGTTGCCTGGCTGAACAGATTCATCAATCACTAAATCTAAAAATAGATAATTGGCATTTTTGACTTTCCTGACTTGGACTAAATCAACCCCTTTATAATCAATGGACGGATTTAAGTCCCCAATATTATCGCCATAAACCAATAGTTGTAAATTGGGGTTTTTCATATCCACCCACCAATTAGGTGGTTCGACTCTTTCAATTTTGTTTTGTGCGAAAAGGCATTGAGTCCCTAAACATAATAATAGTAAAATTGCTTTAGTCAGATTCATTTTTTAATATTAAGGTAACGCTATGATGAGTGCTATTAAGATTTCACAACTTACAGAACGGTGTTACTTTGTTGCTATAGTGGTTCTCGAATTAAATTACTGGACAGTTTAGAAGGGTTGTCAGTTGTCGGTTATCAGTTAGATTGGCAACGAAGGAACTGACAACGCTTCAAATTAAACTGATATTTATTTAATTCCAGACAACTAGGCCTTTGGTGCCAAACGTTTCTGCAAATCTTCTAAAGAAACGCCTTTTGTTTCTGGCATCATCCGCCAAACAAAAATTAATTGTAGTACCATCATTCCTGCAAAGAAGGCAAATATTTTCCCACCTCCGTATTCTCCTTGAAAATAAGGGAAAACAGTTGTGATTAACCAAGCAAATACCCAATGCGTGCCACTACCAAATGCCATTCCTGAACCTCGAACTTCATTTGGAAATATTTCTGAAATAAAGACCCATATAACTGCTCCTTGTCCAATAGCGTGAGAAGCAATGAAAGCAAAGACCCAGAAAGTCAAACCATCTAAAGATTCTTGGAAAAAAGAGGTAGACATCATTGCTAAGGAGATAATATAACCAATCGACCCAATATACATGAGTGTTTTCCGTCCAGCTTTATCAATCAAATATAAGCCTAACATCGTGAAGATTAAGTTGATTGCCCCAATACCAACTGAAGTTAATAAGGCAGTACTTTCCCCCATTCCTGCGGCATCAAATATTCTAGGAGCATAATAGATAATGGCATTAATCCCCGAAGCCTGGTTAAAAAAGGCAAGTAAAAAGGCCAATAAAATAGGTAAACTATATTTCCCTGAGAAAAACTCTTTAATACTTGAGCCTTTGGTTACGTCTGATGCTTGAATATCTGCTAAAGATTGTTCTACCGCATTTGGGTTAATAGTTGCCAAAACTTCTTTTGCTTCGGCTATATTACCTTCTTTGACCACTAACCATCTTGGGCTTCTAGGCACTTTAGCCATCATCAATACAAAAAGTAGCGCAGGCAAAGCTTCTATCCCTAACATCCAACGCCAAGCATCTCCACCTCCCAATCCCATGCTATTAATCAAGTAATTGGAGACATAAGCGATTAGAATACCAAATACTAAATTGAATTGAAATAATGCCGTTAGCTGCCCTCTATTTTCTTTAGGAGCTATTTCTGAAATATAGACGGGTGCCGCTACAGAAGAAGCTCCGATGCCTATCCCTCCAATAATTCTAAAAATCATTAGCATGACATTACTGGTTGCTAATGCTGATCCCAATGCAGAAACTAAGTATAAAACACCAATCCAAAATAAGGTCTTTTTACGCCCTAGAGCATCGGTTGGAATTCCTCCAAATAAAGCACCGAATATCGTCCCAAAAATGGCGGCACCTACGGTTACCCCAATTTCTGTTTTACTCAAACCCCATAATTCTTGGATGGCTCCTTCAGCACCAGAAATAACGGCAGTATCGAAGCCAAATAGGAAACCGCCCAAAGAAACGGTTAAGGACCAGAATATTACTTTTCTAGTATTCATATTTTTGATTTTTTCGTTTTGTTTTAGATTAAAAATAGATTGAAATGGTGGGCGGTACTTTGAAAGTATCGCCCACCATTTAAACTCATTTTACTAAATATACCTACCAAACATTAGGTCGTTAAGTTTTAGGGTGGTTTCAAAGGTAAATATCAGAAAAATATTAGTTAACTAGTTAATCCAAGTAATAAAAAATAAAAAGCCTCAATCAATTTAATGATTGAGGCTTTTTATTTATATACAAAATCGGCTTCTATTTACTTATCCTCTTGATTTGCTTTTAAAACTTCTGGATTGGACACTTCATATTCTCCATTCTCGACTCTTTCTTCAAAAGTGGCCTTTGGTACGGGCATTTTTCGATTTAAACTCAAGATTTCAATAGTTACACTTTTAGATGTCTCCTTAACTACTTTTACTTTGATGCTACGACCAGCCATAAATGTTATTTTTGATTAATTTAATAAAGTAAAGATACGAAAAATAAAAGGTTATTGCAGGAACTCAATTCTTTGACAATTGATAACACCTTACAATAACCTTTTTCACCAGCAATGTGGTATTATAATATGCGTTGTTGCTTAATTTAAGCTAAAATCTACTTCCATTTTCTTAGAAGCCATTCTTAACATATCTAAGCCTCTATCTTTAATTTGACGAACTCTTTCTCTACTGATGCCCATCATATCGCTAATGTCTCCTAAGTTCATTGGGTATTTTCTGTCGATACCAAAAAACAACTTCAATACAGAAGCTTCTCTTGGAGGCAATGAATTTAGTAATTGAGATGCTTGGATAGATACAGATTCTCTGTAAGCTAAATTAGTATCAGGTCTTTCAATTTGGTGATCTTCCATTAATCCACCTAAAGAAGAATCTCCGTCTTCGTCAATCGGTGCATCTAAAGAACGACACTTTTTGTAAGATTCTAAACTCTTCTTAACGACTTCTTCAGAAAAACCAGTTTCCTCAGCAATTTCTTCTAAGGTTGGTTCTCTCTCCATAATTTGGAGTAATTCTGTACGCTTAGAAATAATCTTAGATACATTAGATTGGTGATTCAATGGTAATCTAATCTTTCTAGATTTTTCGTTTAATGCTTGCAAGATAGATTGTCTAATCCACCATACGGCATAAGAAATAAACTTGAATCCTTTGGTCTCATCAAATCTCTCAGCAGCTTTAATTAATCCTAAATTTCCTTCGTTGATCAAATCACCCAAAGACAAACCTAAGTTTTGATACTGCTTAGAAACAGATACTACGAAACGTAAATTGTGATTCACAATCGCCTGAACGGAATCCTTATCACCGGTTTTAATCTTTTGGAATAATTCCAATTCCTGCTCGGGGCTCAATACTTCATACTTTGAAATTTCGTTGAAGTACTTTTCTAGAGACTTTTCGTCTCTTCTCGTAATTGTATTGGTAATAACTAACGCACGCATACTTTTATATTATATTTTGTTTTAAATTAATTTTATTTCTAAGACGGGATGTTTAAAGGTGAGTCACTAGTATTAAACCACTAGTATCCTCGATATATTGTATTTTTTAGACTTATGTCAGCAACTATCTTTATCATTGTGTTTTGACGACAAAATGATAATTTGATTGTTCAATAAGTATCTATATTTTATTACCGAAACACTTTGTTTTTTCAATATATATTCTATGTATATATTGTTAGGGAGATTTAAGTGTTTCTAAATAAAATTTTGTTAAAATACTTTTTCCTTTCTCTTTATATTGTTTGCTTAGAATAGAAGTCACCTAAATAGGTGATAATTTTGGGATGTGCATAGACTTGCACAGGTGTTCATGGGAAGTTAATAATAAATTTAAAGTGTAAATGCTATCTTATTAAACTGCACTTTAATCAAAAAAGTTTGCAAATGTATTAAAAAAGTGAAAAAAAAATAATTTTTATGCGTTTTTTTTCCACTTTCAACCAAAAAATAATTTTTAATTGTTAAATGGATTGTACATTAACTAGTAATGTTAGCAAGTGTCATTTGAAAATCATAAATTTAAAAAATGTGTAGTTTTTTAATTTTATTGTTTATCTACTAATTTCGACATCGTTTCATTTAATAATTCAATCATTCGATTCTGATTACCTAATTGTTTCCTCAATTCTTGCATTTCATCACGTAGTATATTAGAAATATTCTGAGGAGAAGGTAAGAATGGGCTAATTTTTGCTCGAACATACCAAATCTCCCTTATTTCTCCTAATCCTATTCGATAAGGTTCATAGAAGGAATTATCGGAGTGTAATTCTAACTGCTTCTCTTCTTTCAAGTAATTAAAACATCTTTTCACTAATACATCACCACGAGTAACTACGACGTAAACAAAATTATTTTTGATAGATGTTTCCCATAAAGTAGGTTCAAGAAAACTACAAATAACTTTATCTCCTTCAAAAAGTGTTGGCTCCATACTATCTCCTGAAACATCAAAAGCTCGATGGGTGCCTACTTTATATTTGTAGTCTGGTAAAGTAAAAGTTGGTAAATCTTGTATAAAGGTTGGGTTCGCTACTTCACTAGCATAACCTGCTTGTGCAGGTATAGGCACATGTACAATCCGTTCATCATCTTGGGCACTTGTAACAATCGTAAGCACTCTCAAACTTTTATGGTCCTCTTCCGTCATAAATAACGGTCCTTCCCCCGTATAAATATAGACCGGGTTCATTTTGTAAGCATCCACCGACTTTCGCAATAATTCTATCGTCACATCTCTCCGTTCTTTCAATATTTCGCTTAAGCTTTGTGGCAAGTAGTCAACGGACAAAGCAAATTGCCTCATAGAACGTACGACACCATCTGTTTTTAGCTGTTTCAAACATTTTACAAAGCGTTGAGTGACAATACTATTCATTAATTGCTTATTGTTTTTTAGTGAATATGACCAAAGATAATAAATTTTATTG
>CAZXYA010000302.1:0-11197 GCA_964644655.1 uncultured Saprospiraceae bacterium
GTCCAGCCATTACCTCACCGTTGATGCCTTCTACATTTAGACCAGCATCCAAACAAATATCTAAATGCTCTTCCACAATTTGTCTACCAAAGGCATTTTTTGCGCCCACAGAACAATAATATGGTCCCTGTGGTGAAGGGTAGCCACTTTTAGGAAATCCTAATGGTAGATTAGTCGATTTATCCCAAAGCGTATATTCTTGCTCAAAACCAAACCAGAAATCACCATCATCGTCATCAATCATTGCTCGACCATTTGACGGATGAGGAAAACCATCTGGGCTTAGCACTTGACACATGACGATATAAGCATTGGTTCTGCCGGGGTCATTACAGATATATACGGGGTCTAAGATACAATCAGAAGAACCACCTTCTGCTTGTTGAGTAGAAGAACCATCAAAAGACCATTGGTCACACTCTTCTAACTTTCCTGAGAATTTAGATGAATCAACTACTTTGGTTTTTCCTCTAAGGATTTGAGTCGGTTCATTTCCGTCGAGCCATATATACTCTAACTTAATTTTTGCCATGTTTTATATTTTTAAGATTTTAGGTGTTGCTATATAATTTCAAAAAGTAGGAACAAATTTAAGGTTTAAATGTCTATTATTGAGCGAATTGAGTATTTAAATAATTGTTAATTGATAAACTATAGAAATATTTTGAAAAATAATTGATTGGCAAACTATTATTTAGTTTACGAGGGTATTTTGAATTATTATTTTAATAAACTGATTAGCAAAAAATATTTTATGGAGTGTTTTGATTTGAAATAGATTAACTTTACTTAAACTTTGTTTGAAAATAAAAACTATATAAAATGAATACATTAGAAATTAAAGGAGCTATACTCGAATTAATTGCTCGTTTAGATGATAAAAAGTTACTCTTAAAAGCGCATAAAAAATTAGTTAAATTGGTAGATAAATATGAAGCAACTCAAGAGGAGGAATTTGAATTGCCTCCTTATGCTTTAAAAGAATTAGATGCGGCAATTGAAGCAGCTAAAGATCCTAAAAATTTAGTTAGTCACGAAGAAGTAATGAAAAAAAGTAAGAAATGGTCAAAATAAAAAAGCCCTTAATTTCATTAGCAATTAAAGGCTTTTTATGGAAAAGAGCGTCCAGAACTTGAAGTTCTGGAAGCGCTAAACTACATTGATTTTTATATGAAATCTATCCATCTACCTCCACCATAAACTTATTCTTCTTCCCATTCTCTACCATAATATACTTCCCGTGCAATAAGCTATCGGCGCTAACCACCGTCTCATGTGACCCAATTTTATCTTTATTAATGGCAACCGCCCCACCTTTAATAGCCCGTCGAGCATCGCCTTTAGATTTAACAATAGCCGTAGCATCCGCCATTAAATCTACTATATTTAAGCCATCGCCCAATTGAGTTTTAGCAATTTTAAAGCTAGGAATTTCTCCTGCAACAGTAGCCAATGAACTTTCATCCAAAGCCAATAGTGTTTCTCTACTTGCTTTTTTATTGAATAACAACTCAGATACTTTTAAAACCGCTTCGTAATCTGCTCTTGAATGCACTCTTACCGTCAGTTCTTCAGCTAACAAACGTTTCATTTCTCTAGGATTGTCTGCCAAATCTTTTTCTCGTTGCTCAATTTCTTCCTTAGACTTTAAAGTAAAGTATCTAGTGAAAGTCGGCAAATCTCTATCATCTGCATTAATCCAAAACTGGTAGAATTTGTAAGGCGAAGTCATATTTGGATCTAACCATATATTGCCTGCCTCTGATTTACCAAATTTAGTACCATCTGCTTTGGTTAATAAAGGCGTGGTTAAAGCATGTGCTTTGCCTTCTACATTTTTACGGATAAACTCTGTGCCAGAGGTAATATTTCCCCATTGGTCAGACCCTCCCATTTGCAAAATCACATCTTTATTAGTATATAAGCATTGAAAATCGTAAGCTTGTAATAATTGGTAACTAAATTCTGTAAAAGACAAACCTGTTTTTGTTTCTAATCGTTTTTGCACCGACTCCTTAGAAGACATATAACTGACTGTCAAAGTTTTACCAACATTTCTAAGAAAATCCAGAACATTCATGTTTTTATAAAAATCTAGATTATTGACCATTTCAGCATTATTTTCAACGCCTTCAAAATCTAGGAATTTACTAAATTGTTTAGCCTGAAAACTGAGATTTCTATCCAGTTCCTCGTAAGATTTCAAATCTCTTTCTTTACTTTTTCCAGAAGGGTCGCCAATTCTACCCGTAGCACCACCCATCAATACAATTGGTTTATGTCCAGATAATTGGAATAATCTAAGGAGCATAATTTGTACAAAATTACCAATGGTCAAAGATGGAGCGGTAGGGTCAAATCCGATATAACCTGTTTTCATACCTTTTGAAAGTACTTGTTCTAAATCGGGGGTCGCATTATGTAACATGCCTCGCCACTTTAATTCTTCTATAAAATCCATTTTGTATAAGATTATGCTGAAAGTTGTATCCTGCTTAATAAAGGATAGTAAGGATACTAAGTGCTTCCAGAACTCAAAGTTCTGGAAGCACTATATTAAGCGAACACTAAAAATTTGCAAAAATATCTAAGCTAAAGGGAAAAACCCCATTTATTTTAAAATAATTAAATCCATAACCCAAAAAAGTAATAAAATCGTTCCCTTTCTTGTTTTTTCGCCTAATTATTTGCTTACCTTTGGCGCATAACATTCTATTTTTGAGAAAAATCTAATTCCTTTATTTCTAATGTTAGCCGCTTTCAAAGATTATATTCAAGACACTCAACTTTTTGCTGTAAGGGATAAAATCCTTCTTGCGGTAAGCGGAGGCGTTGATTCTATGGTCATGGCCTATTTGTTTAAAGCTGCTGGATTTAATTTTGGTATAGCCCATTGCAATTTTCAACTGAGGGGAGCAGCTTCAGATGGTGACCAAAAAATGGTGAAAAAATTAGCAGCAGAATGGGATATTCCTTTTCATACCATCCAATTTGAAACCATTAAAGAAAGTGAAAAACAACATAAATCGGTTGAATTAATCGCTAGAGAATTGCGCTATAAATGGTTTGGAGAATTATTGCAAATACATGGTTACCAATTTGTTGCAACCGCCCATCATTTGAATGATTCTCTAGAGACTTTATTATACAACTTGGCAAAAGGAACAGGTATCAGGGGATTGCATGGCATTCCGTTGAAAAATGGGCAAATCATTCGACCTCTATCCTTTGCCAGTAGAGCAAAAATAGAAAGGTATGCCCAATCAGAAAACATACCTTACAGAGAAGACGCTTCTAATCAATCTCTAGTACATAATCGAAACCTCATTCGCCATCAAGTTATCCCTCCATTAAAGACCATTAATCCTGCTTTAGAACAAACTTTTGCTAAAACTTTAAAGCAATTACAAGAAACAGAAGCACTATTTTTATGGGCAGTAGACATTCATAAAAAAGACATTTTATCGGAAGAAGAAGGCATGATAAAAATCGATATTGCTGGGCTGAATAAAGCAACGGCAAAGTCTACTATTTTATATGAAATTATTAAAGATTATGGGTTTAATACGGATCATGTAGGCCAGATTTTTAGCGCAATTGATACGGTAGGCGCTCAGTTTTATTCTAAAATGTATCATATTTTAGTAGAAAGAAAGTCAATTATTATTAAAAGAAAAAGTCGATACGCAACAGTTTTTCGAAAAATAGAAATGTTGCCTCAAAAAATAGACTTACCTAAAGGGCAATTAATTGCAACTATTTTAAAAGACAAACCCACACAATTAAATCTCGGAGAAACTATTACCTTATTAGATCTGGATAAAATAAAACTCCCTTTACTTATTCGAAATTGGAAAGATGGCGATCGTTTTCAGCCACTAGGCATGAAAGGAAAAAGCAAAAAAATTAACCAATATTTACGAGATAAAAAAGTAACGCTATTTGAAAAGCCAAGCGTTTTAGTGGTTGAATCTGCTGGAGCAATCATTTGGGTAATAGGTCATCGAGCAGATGAACGGTTTAAGGTGACAGCGGATACTAAAAAGGTCTTGCGATTGCATTATATAAATTAAGTAGAATAGTTGAATTATTGCCCGTCTAGCGACAGATAAGAAAGGTTTAAGTATTGAAATTACTAGGATAAGCGATATTTTAGACTTAAATCGTATTTTGGGGAGACTAAGTTAATGAGATTTATGAGTTTATGAGATTAACATTTGATCTAAAAGGCTTTGTTAACCCCATTTATCTTAGGAACTCATCAACTCATTAGCCCTTTTTCTAAAGGGTCGATTAATTTTGTACAAGTACTTAATTCCATCCTTACAGTCAACTATGAACCAAAAACATGAAATACACCTACACTTTACTATTTTTCTTCTTATACTTAAATCTTAGTCTGGCACAATCCAACGAAGGCACAAATCTTTGGTTTGGCTTTATGGAACATCGAGATGTGGGGCAAACGACTATGGTGGCAATGATTACTGCCAAGCAAGCCACTTCAGGAACGATTTCAATTCCATTACAAGGTTGGTCTACGCCTTTTTCGGTAGCAGCCAATGATGTAGTGGTGATTCAATTACCTCAATCCGCAGAAACTAGAGGGTCGGAAAATATCACCCAAACGGGGGTGCAAATTACGTCCTTCACACCTGTTTCTGCTTATATTCATCAATATTTTGAATTAAGGTCAGAGGCATCTATTGTTTTACCAATTGAAGCAATTAATACAGAATATTTTGTCATGTCTTACCAAGGCATTTTTAATCGAGGGGAGGATTTTTTATCAGAATTTTTAGTGGTAGCAACGACCAATGAAACAACGGTGACCATAACCCCTAGTGACCGAACAAAAGGAGGGAGAAATGCGGATGCTGCTTTTATCATAATGCTTAACGCAGGAGAAAGTTACCAAGTGCAAGCCATAGATGCCAATGGAGATATGACAGGTTCACACATCCAAGCAGATAAAAAAATAGCTGTTTTTGGTGGAGATTCTTGGACACAAGTACCCTCTAGCTGTGGGACTAGAGATAATTTATTGGAACAAATGTATCCCGTTTCCACTTGGGGCAAACAAATTTTGACCGTTCCTAGTGACCAAGTAACTTATGACGTTTTTAGAATATTAGCTTCAGAAGACAATACCATTGTAGAAGTTCAAGGAACAACCACAAGAGAATTTCGCTTGAATCGAGGTGATTTTATAGAATACCAAGAATCAGCCCCAACCTTTATAGTTGGCTCAAAACCTATTTTAGTGGCTCAATTTTTAATAGGTGGAAATTGTAACGGACATATTTATGGCGATCCTTCTATGGTTTTATTAAACAGTATTGAGCAAACGAGAGATACGGTGACTTTATTTAATTCACAATTTCAGCGAATAGAAGAAAATTATATCAATGTAATTACTCGGACTGCTGATACAGAAGTTATTATTTTTGATGGACAAAAATTGACTGACCGAGGCGTCAATTTTACACCTGTGGGTGCCAAGGGAGATTTTAGCTATGCTAGAGTAAGTGTAGCAGCTGGCGCGCACACGATTAGTTCTGACGGTTGTGGCGTTATTGCAACTGCTTATGGCTATGGCTTTGCTGAGTCTTATGCTTATAGTGGAGGCGCTAGTTTTTCTAATATAAATGCCAATCCAATTCCAGAAGGTGGTTGCCTAAACGACACGGTTTTTTTTGATACGGGACTTTCGCCTGCACGATATAATTTTCAATGGGATTTAGGGGATGGCAACCAAACAAGAGAAGCTAAATTTGAACATTTTTACCCCAATTTAGGGAGCTATCCCGTTGAATTGATTTTAGAAGATGAATGTTTGGGAACGATTGATACCCTGAATAGAGATTTAATGATTACTTTGCGAAAAGCAGTAGAAGCAGCGGATGATGTGCAAGTTTGTGAGGATGAACCATTTCAATTAAATGCCACGGATGTAGCAGAGGGACGGTATGAATGGCGTGGACCGGGTAATATATTTTTTGATCAACAAAATCCACAAATAGCACAAGCACAGGTGACTATGAGCGGTTCTTATGCGGTAATTGGCATTGTTTCTGGTTGTGCCACTTTTCCCTCTTTTTTAAATCTAGATGTCCGACCAACGCCTCAACCAGACCTTGGAGAAGATGCGGTAATTTGTGTGGATTTATTGGACGTATCTTTGGATGCAGGAGATTATGTGAGTTATCGTTGGCAAGATAATACAGTCAGCAATCCATACCTCGTAGCTGAAGGTGGTGACTTTTCAGTAGAGGTAATAGATGAATTTGGTTGTATGGGGTCGGATTCCCTAACCCTTATTCAACAATGTCCAACAGAGTTATACATTCCAAATGTTTTTAGTCCAAATGGAGATAATCAAAACGACGAGTTTGTCATTTTAGGCGGTGATATACAAAGTATGGAACTTAAAATCTTTAACCGCTGGGGAGAATTGATTTTTGAAAGTAATGACCACGAAAGAGGATGGGATGGGACAATTTTTGGTCAAGAAATGGCATTACCTGGGGTCTATATCTATAGACTAGACTTTGTCGGATTTAAGCGAAATGGAAGTATTTTTGAAGGAAAAAAACATGGCACTTTAACATTGGTCAGATAAGCGTTTGTTAGGAATTTAAGCATGCTCCAACAACAAATCATCCCTACAAGCAGTCAATAAAACTTTCTTATTTTTGCCAAAAAAATATGAGTATAGCCATTCTAACCAATCATAAAAATCCAATACCTTGGAAAAAAGCCCTACAAGAACAACTACCCAATATTAAAATTGATATTGTAGGAACATCAACTGACGCCAGTAGTGCTGAATTTGTAGTGTGTTGGAAACCAGAAAAAGACCAATTAAAAAACTTTCCCAATCTAAAAGTCATCCAATCTTTAGGAGCTGGGGTAGACCATATTTTTGATACCAATACCATCGCTAAATCTATCAAAGTAGTACGAATCGTTGATCCTAATTTGATGGTCGATATGTGGGAATATACCCTGGCTGCAACGATGAATTATTTAAAAGATTTTCGGTTCTATGCCCAACAACAGCAAACAAAAACATGGCAACAATATCCCTATAAAACCATTCCTACGACCACTATTGGTGTAATGGGTTTAGGAAAAATTGGTGGCTATGTAGCCGCGCAATTCGCTAAATTGGGCTTTAAGGTAAACGGCTGGTCTAATTCAGTCAAAAATATTGCAGGGGTCCTATCATTTGCTGGACCAGCAACCTTATCAGCCTTTTTGGAAAATACAACTGTCCTTATTAATATTTTACCACTTACGGCAACTACAAAAAATATTTTAAACAACAATTTATTGGCTCAATTACCATTCGGTGCTTACTTAATTAATGTCGGTAGGGGTGGGCATTTGGTAGAAACAGATTTGCTACCTTTGATTGAGCGTGGGCAATTAGCAGGTGCCACTTTAGACGTTTTTCAACAAGAACCATTACCCACTAATCATCCTTTTTGGACACATTCAAAAGTAGTGGTGACTCCCCATATTGCTAGTTTGACCAATGTAGCAAGTGCGGTTAATCAGGTGGTTGAGAATTATCAGCGGATGGTCAAAGGTGCTGCTTTGTTAAATGAGGTTTCGGCTCAAAAGGGATATTAGACTAAAATAGATTGAGAATGGCGCTACTCCTTTAAAAACAAAAACGGCTGACTGACGCCATCTCGATTATAGCGAACATTTAAGAAGTATAATCCTGCCTCCAAGAAACCAATTTCTACTTCTGCAAAAAACTCATCGTCACTTTTGAATTTCTTTTCTTCGTAATAAATACGCCCCATGTAATCTACGATTTGTAAGGTTATATCTCCACCTCTAACTCTATCTCTGGCAAAAACTTTAAGCCGATCATTAGCAGGATTTGGAAATAATAACATATCTGAAAATTGGGAATTATCTATCACTAAATTCATCGCATGAAAGTTATTTCGTTTGTCTCTTTCCTGTATCTTTGAATCTGGATCTAATACGGCAGTTAAGATGTAATTCCCCGTACCATTTGAAATAGGAATTTCTACGTCGAACACTCTATTAATGGTCCCAATACCTGCTGACAGTTCCAACACATCCTTTTGAATGGTAAACTCCAATTGTCCTTCTTGTACTAATCTCCAATGTAAATCAACCGTTTGATCTTCTGTAATTCCTTCGTTATTAAAAGTATAAGGGATTTCCAAAATTTGACCAGAGCTAATCGTTTGATTATTTTCAGTAGAAGCAATCGCATAATCAGGAAAAAAATCACAGTCAGCAATAATCGTATTTAAATCCGTCGTTTCTAGATAAAAATTCATTAAATCATTTTGGTCTTGGGAAAATCTTGATCGACATTGTCGAAACGCATAAGACATAATATTCGATGGATCAGGACGATATAAATCACCATTTCCGTCCCTAAGATTAGCATTATACGTACAGCCACTTAAGCCTGTAACGCCCATATTCGGATCTGCAGGAGTATCACATAATAAATCACCTGCATTAGCGCAGTTAGATCCATTAACCAATTCTCTCCCACCGAAAGTCTCGTGGGTGTGAAATAAACCAAAATAATGCCCTAATTCATGGGCCAATAATGCTGCACTAGCACCACAAGTTTTTTGCATAAGTATGAACCGATCTCGGAGATCACCCCGCCAAGGAAATTGAGAAATCCCGCAAGCAGATTGGCTTAATTGAATGTCTCCAATATTATCTAGGTAATAAATATTAATTGTGTTGTCTACTGCATTTCTAAGATTTAATTCCGTGGCTGCTTCATTATAAGTATAAATATCTTGTCCTTGAATAAACCTTGGCGACCCACAGTAAAAAAACGAAATATTAGCCGCAGAATAAAAGTTATTGACAGCGTCTAAATCATCATATAGTTGTTGAATTTCAATGTTTGCTGCGCCGACTACTGTTTCTACTATATGGACGGTAATACCAATACTCACTTTTTTATTATTCCGCTGAGTAGCCCTTTTTTGTTGATAGGCTCTGAAAGCAGCCTGATCAAATGCAGCAGCGTCCATTTTTGAGACCTGCGTTCCACAGACAAATGATTGACTTTGTCCGATTGGCTGGTAAATAAAAAAGGCAAAGAAAAATAGTAAAATTGATCGCATGACTTGAATTTTATTTATTGGTAGATATTACAATCTGATTATCCGCAGTTTCTCATGTAATAGGTAGTCAGGTAAAAACATTTACGTGAGTTTTTCGGCAGCGAAGCCGCCGTCAACATTCTACATAAGAAATTGCTGTCTGATTACTCAGACCGTCTTCTTTTTTCATCGTTACTAATTATAACGTAAGTACTTAGGAGTCAGGTTTCAGGGGTCAGGAGTCAGAGAAATAGTGCTAAAAAACAGGATTTATCCACTTTCAAAATAAAAATACTTTCGTTTTTTATCGCTTGTACCCTGACGCCTGACTCCTCGCCCCTGACTCCTAAGTTTATAACAAGTAAATTAACTTTAATTATATAAATAAAGGTCGTTTTTTAGACAAAATTCTAACAATTAGCCGTCATAATTACGTTTTGCCCCATCTGTTCTAACCATTTCTTTAATTGGATCTAATAAACTGTCCAACCCATTTAGTTTTATTTCGTACATAGTTTGCAAGAGCATGCCTAATTTTCCTTTGGGAAAACCTTTGCGATTAAACCATTCTAAGTAAGAAACAGGTAAATCGCAAAGTAAACGACCTTTATATTTGCCAAAAGGCATGGGCATGCGAACTAATTGGATTAATATTTCTGGATTCATTAAACTAGTTTTGTATTATTTTATGCAAATATATCAAGAACTCTAAAACCCTGTTTTTTAAAACACAATTTTTAACAAGTTTATCTAGCTGGTTGATATTTTATAGTCCTTATATTTCAAGTCACCCTAAAAAATGCTTGCTATTTGTTAAGGAAACCCTAGCCGTAAAGTAAGCTTAAATAGTGGGCGATACTTTGAAAGTATCGCCCACTATTTAAGCTTATTTTACTAAATTGCCTACCAAACATTAGGTAGTTAAATTTTAGGATGGATTCAAAGTCCTTATAATCCATTATAATCAGCAAAATTATTTAACTGTATGCAAATCAAAAAAGCAGTCATTACTGCCGCTGCCCGTGGAGGCAGATTATATCCCGTAGGGGATACAGTACAAAAAGCCATGTTACCCATTGCAGATTTAGATGGGATTCATAAGCCGATACTACAAATTATAGCCGAAGAAGCATTCAATAGCGGCATCGAAGAAATTTGCATTATTTGTGCCCCTGGCGATGAAGTTCGGTATCATATAGCCTTTGATACCCTGCGCAGTAATTTATTGGCTGCTTTTGGGCATGTAGATTGGGCAAAAAAACAAGCCAATAAAATCTCTCATTTACTAAAGCATTTGACTTTTGTGGTGCAAGAAGAGACCCTTGGATATGGTCACGCTGTTTATTGTGCCAAAGATTTTGTGGGAACAGATGCTTTCATTCTAATGTTGGGCGATCATTTATATTTAGCTGACAATCAACAGATAAGATGTGCTGCTCAATTATTAAAATTGGCAGAAAAAGAAACCTGTTCTGTTTCCGCCGTTAATGCCACACCAGAGCATTTGATTCATCAATACGGCACAATCTACGGGCGTTATGTAGCAGGTCAACAAGGCGTTTATGAAATTGAACGCATCATAGAAAAACCCGCTTTAAGTCAGGCAGAACTACAATTATTAATGCCTGGGCAACGAGCAGGACATTACCTCTGCTTTTTTGGTATGCATGTACTAAAGGCATCCATTTTTGATATTTTGGAAAAATATGCCGCTACCTTAGAAAAAGGGCAAGATATTCAACTAACCCCTGCCCTAGAAATATTGGCCAAAGAAGGAAAATATTTAGCCTTAGAAGTGAAAGGAAGGCGCTATAATTTAGGCACAGATTTAGGCTGGTTAGAAGCACAAATTTCTTTTGGGTTAGAAGGCGTCAATAGTGAAGCGCTTTTATCAAGCATGGTTACCCAACTGGCAGAAGCAAGAATGCGGAAGTGATTTTTTAATTTTCATGATTATTGATTGCTTAAGGGGTATAAGGGGGTATAAAGGAAGGGTATAAAGGTACAAGGGTATAAGGTATTGACCGCAAAAAGATAGCAAGGTGCAGCGCACCGCCTACATTTGTATCATC
>CAZXYA010000303.1:0-11178 GCA_964644655.1 uncultured Saprospiraceae bacterium
TTTTAAAAGCAATAAATACTAATTGCCTTTGTATCAAATCCAATATCACTAAAACTCATCATTTTATAAAATATTGATTATCAGTACAATAAAAACAAAAATCCACTACCTTGTAGGTCAACAGACAAAAAAAGCAAACCCTTGTAAATGAATTATTTACAAGGGTTTTGTTGTTTTTGAGCTTATTAACTACAATTCAGCTGCCAAATAACTAGCCTCCTTAATTGCCTTCTTAGCATCTAACTTAGCCGCAATATTTGCACCACCAACTAAATGCACACTTTGACCAGCCGCTTTTAATGCTTCGTACATATCTCGCAAAGGTTCTTGTCCTGCACAGATTACAACATTATCAACCGGAATAACTTTCGATTCCTCGCCAACCGTAATATGTAAACCGGTATCATCTACCTTATTATATTGCGCTTCTCCAATCATATTGACTTTTTTCATGGCTAAACTAGAACGGTGAATCCAACCAGTTGTCTTGCCTAAGTTTTTACCATGTTTGCCCTTTGATCTTTTTAGTAAGAAAATTTCTCTTGGAGAAGGTAAGGGTTTGGCACCTTCTGGCGCCAAAGCACCTGCTTTCTGATATTCCATATCCACCCCCCATTCTGTCATATAAGCAGGTACACTTGTACTAACAGAGGCATGAGACATATCGTGCGCTAAATATTCAGCCATATCAAAACCAATTCCACCAGCTCCGACAATAGCTACACTTTTACCAACTGGTTTATTGCGATACAAGACATCTGCATAATCCAATACTTTTTTGTGGTCAATGCCTTCTAAATCTAAAGTTCTTGGGGTAACTCCTGTGGCTAAAATAATTTCATCATAATTGCCTGAAGTTAAGCCTTCAAGGGTTGCCTTTAAATTTAAATTCACTTTTACCCCATGCTTTCTCAACATGGTTTTATAATAGCGAATGGTTTGGGCATATTCTTCTTTACCAGGAATAACCTTTGCCATATTAAATTGACCGCCAATTTCTCCTTCTGCTTCAAAAAGGAAAACTTCATGCCCTCTTTCTGCACAAACTTTAGAAGCTTCCATACCTGCTGGACCTGCGCCAACAACTGCAATTCGTTTCTTCTTCTTAGCTGGTGAATAATTTAAGAGCGTTTCATGACAAGCCCTTGGATTGACAATACAAGAACAAACTTGCATGGTAAAAGTATGATCTAAACAAGCTTGGTTACAGCCAATACAAGTATTAATCTCCTCTGGTCTACCTTCAATGGCTTTCAAGACTAAGTCTGCATCCGCTAAAAATGGTCGAGCCATAGACACCATATCTGCACAACCTTCTGCTAATACATTTTCTGCCACATCTGGCATATTGATTCTATTTGTCGCTACTAATGGAATTTTCACCTCGCCCATCATTCGTTTAGTCACCCAAGCAAAACCTGCTTTTGGCACAACTGTTCCGATCGTCGGAACTCTAGCCTCATGCCAACCAATTCCTGTATTGATAATAGTCGCTCCTGCTTTTTCTACTTCTTTGGCTAACTGTACCACCTCTTCCCAAGTACTCCCGCCTTCTACTAAATCTAGCATGGACAAACGGTAGATGATGATGAAGTTTTCGCCAACTGCTTCCCTAGTTCTTTTGATGATTTCCAATGGAAATTGGATTCTATTTTCGTAAGAACCACCCCATTTATCTGTTCTTTTATTAACTTTAGTAACAATAAATTGGTTAATCAAATAGCCCTCAGAACCCATTATTTCAACACCGTCATAATTAGCATGTTGTGCCATTTTAGCACAATGCACAAAATCAGCAATCGTTTTTTCTACTTCTTCACCAGTTAGTCCTCTAGAAGGGAATGGAGAAATAGGCGCTTTCGTATCACTTGAAGAAACATTTTTTGGCGAATACCCATAACGACCTACATGTAAAATTTGCATACAGATTTTTCCACCTTCCTTATGAACTGCTTCTGTAACCACTCGATGTTTTTCTGCTTCGGCCTCATTATCAAAAGCATGCCCTGATAAGGCGCCTCCTTCTACATTCGGTGCTATACCTCCTGTAACAATTAAACCTACTTGACCTCTAGCACGTTCGCCATAAAAAGCAGCCATACGCTCATAACCATTTTCTGATTCTTCTAACATGGTGTGCATAGAGCCCATCAAAACTCTATTTTTTAAAGTAGTGAACCCTAAGTCCAAGGGTGCTAATAATTTTGGATACTTCGTTGAATTTGACATATAATCGTTTTAAATAAGACCGTTCTACTTTTTTGGTAAATGTACCTTTTAGTTTAAAGTTTTCAAAATATAAAAGTAAAAATCAAATAATCAGCCAATCATAACGAATAATCATTCCTTCCTTGCGAATAATAAGGTTGCCAGTTTTAAGCTCAAAAAGCCCTCACCTTTGTAATGTCAGTTGTCGAAAACACTATTCCACACAACGGATTAATTCAAAAAATCAAAACCATTATTTTAAAAATCTTAAAACCAATTTATTATGAAACGGATGTATGTAGTATTAATCATCAGCTTTTTAATTACTCAATTAAATTTCGCAGCTACTCCTTATCAACCAGGCGATTCCATGTATGTATGGGCAAAATCAGGTTTAAAAATGCGGGTATCACCTGATTTAAAAGGAGATAAAATATTGACCATTCCTTATGGGACAAAAGTGGTCATTGATTCTTATCAAGAAGAATTGCCTGAAGTAAAAATACGAGTCGTCAAAGCCCAAAAAATTGAGGGTATGGATTACAAAAGTTTTTACCTAAAAGGACATTGGTGTAGAGTGACTTATTTAGATACCATCGGCTATATTTTTGATGGCTATTTATCAAAAATGCCCACCTTCGAATTAACGCCTTATTTACAAGAAACAGAAGTGCAGCAAATGGTACAAGAATCCTTTGAGGAATATGCTGACAAACATTTTGGCTTATTACAACAATTAGATTTTGAAAAGCATCCTGCCTTAGTAAATCCCGTATCTCTAAGAAAGATTTATGGCAACGGGATGATTATAGAAGAAGGTGCTTCTAGAGGCGGTTGGAAACAAAGAATCATTTTACCGGGAATGTCTTTTGAAGAAGGTTTTTTATTATTCAGTACCAAATTCAATTTTGAAGAATTTGCCACCGCCCAAGCAGAAGAAATTTATCCAATCTATAGCGTTACTAAAAAACGCAATGATTTTGTGGAAATTGAAGGATTTACACAAACCATACAGATTCAAGAAATTGATGGAGTCGTGGTGATTTCTATGGAAGAATATGAAGGTTGTTAGATAAACTACTATGATTGGGATGTCATTGATTTTCATTGGCATTCCGCTACTTTCTAATTTTCAAATCCCCCCAATAACTCCCAAAACCATCGCCTTCTTCCGAGAAGAAACAGGCACTTCTGCCCCATCTATCATTTTTAGATAACCACCATCAATTTTCAAAAAAGCTTTGACATGGTCAGGGTTGACTAAATGAGATTGATGGACTCTGATAAAATTATTTTCGGCAAGGAGTTTATCATATTCCTTTAAGGTTTTGGTGACTAGTAATTTTTCTCCATTGGTAAAATAGAATTGGGTATAATTGCCACTAGATGCACAACGAATAATATCTTCGATAGCGGTAATATGAATTTTATCTTGGGTATGTAAGGCTAGTTTTTTGGGTGCTGCTTTTTCTTGAATACTCGTTTTTAATAAATCAAAGCTTTCCGAGGCAGTAGCAGGCGTATTTTCTGCCTTTGCTACTGCTTCTACTAATTCTTCGGGATCAATTGGTTTCAGTAAATAATCAATAGCTGCATAACGAAATGCTTTGATGGCAAAGGCATCAGAAGCAGTAGTGAAAATTACATGGAAATTAATGGACGGTAATAAATCTAACAAATCAAAACCGCTACCGTCTTTCATTTGAATATCCAAAAATAATATACTAGGTTTTTCTTTTTTTAGTAACTTAGCACCACTCACAACACCTTCTGCTGTTCCAATCAGCTTGATTTCAGGACAGTAAATTTCTAAATCTTGTTGGAGTGTTTTTCTTGCTTGTGGAACATCGTCAATGATAATGGCTGTTGTCATATTTTATTGGGTGCTACTTTGGGTTAAGAATAAATGGTGATTTTTTAAAGTTGCTGGTTGCTGACATATTGTTCAAAAAGTTTCTTGTAATTTTAACGTGTCCCCGAGCGCAGCTTTGCTGCTACTTTGAGGGATTTTAAGGGGGCAAATTCTCAAGATTTTCGTTGAAAATCTTGAGAATTTGCCCCCTTAAGAACCCTTCCCCGAGCCGCCGCTACTTGTCCCGTCGAAGGGGAACTTTAGTCAGGAGGCGGCGAGGAGAAATGCCAAGAAACTTTTATCAATGATGTAAATGAAAGAAGATTTCGTTAAATATCACTACTCATATTTTCTCATTGACTCATTCTCTCATCTACTCATTAAGTCTTAGCACGAAGATATTCAAAAGGTGTTTAAATAAAGGAATTTAAATAAAATTTTCGCAAATGGAACATTCAAAAATACTATTGGACTATTATGATAATTTGGCGATGGACTACGATAGCAATCGTTTTGGCAATACTTATGGTCAATACATTCATCAACAAGAAGTCAACATTTTAAAAAAAATACTACCACCTATTGCCACTAATAAAGTCCTAGACTTAGGCTGTGGTACAGGTCGGTTAATGTCTTTTGCCAATTATGGTATAGATATAAGTCCAGCGATGGTTCAGGTAGCAAAAACTAAGTTCCCTGACAAACATTTCTCAGTTGGGAATGCGGCAAGAAACAATTTAAAAAATAATTTCTTTGATGCCATTTTCTCTTTTCATGTGCTAATGCATCAAAACCAACAAGAAACTAAAGCTATTTTAAGCGAAGCCTATCGGCTTTTGAAAACAGGCGGGCAATTTATTTTTGATTTCCCCTCTGATAAACGCAGAAAGTTAGTCAATTACACCGCTAAAAATTGGCATGCTGCCAATCAACTTTCTTTACAACAAATTAAAGCATTAACTACTAACCAATGGAATTTTAAACAGTCTTATGGTTTATTGTTTCTACCTATTCATCGAATTCCTAAACAATTTAGGGCAGTACTAATACCTATAGATAATTTATTATGCCGTTCTTTTTTGCAAGAATATGCTTCTTATTTAATCGTCATCCTTACTAAAAAATGAGCCTAAAAAACTTAATACCGAAAACAGTAAAAGCTACGATAAAACAAGGACTTCGGCAAATGACTGATCAGCAAAAAGGATATGCTGCTCGTTGGGCAGCACCGAATGACCAAAACCTTTTATTACCTCCTTCTATTACAATCAAACAACCTATTTTTCGGAGTACCTTATTCGAGAATAAATTACATAATATTCGCATTGCTAGTCAACGTATTTCGACTTTAATCCTTTATCCTTCGCAAATTTTATCTTTTTGGAAAGCAGTAGGAGCGCCCAATCAAAAAAACGGATTTAAGAAGGGAAGAAATATCATTGCGGGGCGATTACAAGAAGATTATGGGGGTGGGCTTTGTCAAATTTCAGGAATGATTTATCATCTAGCTTTAACGGCTGGGTTGGATATTTTGGAACGCCATAATCATTCTATGGATATTTACAGAGAATCGGAAAGATATACCCCATTAGGTACAGATGCGACGGTTGTTTATGGCTATAAAGATTTGCGGATTATTAATAATCAAGCTTGTCCCATACGATTTCAGTTTATCGTTAGCGAAACAGCATTCATCGGTCATTTATGCAGTACAACAAAAATAGAAAAACAAGCAATAATTTTTGAACGAGTAACAGTAGGGAATAAAACAATTGTTACTACCAGACAAGTGAACATGCCAAAGGATATTATTTTAGAAAGGTCTATTTATTTGAAGGAGTAGTTAACATTATAAGCGTTTAAGCTTACCTTCTACTAATCTTATATGGGCGCAATTAGAATTTTTCAGCCCATATAATTATCTGTGTTAAAAATTAATCCGTATTATAAAATAAGGAACATGGATGAGTAATAACACGGATAGTTTAATTTAAAAAATAAAATAATAAATATTTATAATATCAATTATAAAATGTCAATCAACTAGATAAACTTGTCAAAATTTCTAATGTGAGATTTGGATAAGCCCAAAAATTAGGAGAATTTTATCCCCAATTCTGAACAGCCTAGCGACAAGTACTTAATCTCTAAACTACAAAAATCAACATACTTGAAAAAGATCGCCATTTTTGCATCAGGTACAGGAAGTAATGCGACTAAAATTGTCGAACATTTTAGCAATCATGCTACGATTGGAGTAGCCATAATTATTTCTAATAGAGCCAAAGCGAAAGTATTAGAGATGGCTAAAAGCAAAGGAATTCCTACTTTAATCATCAAGCGAGCTGATTTTTATCAAACAGAAAATCTATTAGCAGAATTAGCGCACCATCAAATAGATTTCATTGCCCTGGCTGGTTTTCTATGGCTTATTCCACCTTATTTAGTGAAAGCTTTTCCAAATAAAATGGTTAATATTCATCCTGCTTTATTACCCAAATATGGGGGTAAGGGAATGTATGGGCAATATGTTCATCAGGCAGTTCGAGCCAATAATGAGCAAGAATCTGGCATTACTTTACATTACGTGAATGAAGCTTATGATGAAGGAAATATTATTTTTCAAGCCACTTGTCCCGTTGCTTTAACAGATACTGCTACCGATATAGCGCAGCATGTTTTGAAATTAGAACATTATTATTTTCCTAGAATATTAGAAGGTTTACTGACCTAATGTATAGCAAAGTGATTGGGGCGTAGGGCAAAGGGCTAAAAGTTGTTAAAAAAATGCTATTTTAAGACGAATACAACCTTCAAGTTCTTTCTCTTCCTTCGGGTTGTATAGTTTGGTTTGATATTTGTTGTCTCATTAAGAAAGTTTTTAATATACTAAATACTTAATGTGTTTGGTAGGAACTATGAGTAACACAAAATAAAAACAGGCATGATAACACGAATTTCCTCCCTATTCCTAGCTATCTTATTTAGCTGTTCTACACTTACCGCACAAGAAGCATTAAATTGGAAAAAGCATAAAAAATTAGCGGACAAATTATTTGAAGCCACTCAATATGTTGATGCTGCTATGCATTATGAAGAAGCTTGGCAACAACAACCCAAAGAATTAGCGCTAATTTACAAAGCAGGCGAGGCTTATGCACTTATCAAAGATTTCAAAAAAACCATTCATACCTTAAAACACGTCAAAACAGAAAATAAGCGTTTTCCATTAGTCGGACTTAAATATGCTCGTGCTTTGAAGCAAGATGGACAGTACGAATTGGCAAAAGCCGAATTCGTTTATTTTATCAATGCTTACCAAGGAAATGATAAATCCATTATCAATAATATAGTAGCGACGGAAATAAAAGGATGTGAAAAAGGATTGGCTTTAGCTAAAAACAATACAACCGCTACTATCCAAGTCCAGCATTTAAGCGAAAATATTAATTCGCCTTCTATAGAATTTGCTCCTATTCCCTATTCTGATGACTTATTGTACTATTCTTCTACAATGAAAGGAAATCAGGCTTATTTATTCCGGTCTCAAAGAAAAAATGGTGCTTGGAAAAAATCAGTATTAGCGGATGGTTTACCTGCTTTTCCGAATAAACATTTTGCCAATGGTTCTTTTGCACCAAATGCCAAACGGTTTTATTTCACACTTTGCGATAATGGAGACGGTTTAAATTCTAAATGTGAAATTTATGTATTAAAACGGGAGCAATCAAAATGGTCTGCTCCTATTCGGTTGCATGATTACATTAATATAGCCGATGCCAATACAACAACTCAACCTTGGATCGTCCATCAAAATGGACAGGAAATTCTCTACTTTGCTTCTGACCGTGCAGGTGGTTTTGGAAAAATGGATATTTGGTATAGTACTCGAAATATCGGAAGCAATGATATAGACTTTACTTATCCTATTAATGCAGGCGAAAAGATTAATACCATAGGAGATGAGATTACTCCTTTCTATGACTTAGCAACTAAAACACTTTATTATAGCTCCAATGGAAAAGTGACTTTAGGAGGTTGGGACGTCTTTCAAGCCAAAGGAAATTTAGATCAATGGACAACTGTAGAAAATTTAGGGACACCTATTAATTCTAGTGCAGATGAATTTTATTATGTCTTAAAACCTTCTGGTAAAGGAGGATTCTTCGCTTCTAATCGTTTGTATGGCGCTGAAAAAATTTCTACTCAGCATGAAGATATTTTTGAATTTGGCACTACCAAAAAATCTACAAATCTTTATGCCTTAGGACAAGTAATGGATAAAGAAACAGCATCCCCAATTAGTGATGTCCGTATTTCACTATATGAAATGACTGGTAGTAGAGCTAAATTATTATCTTCTAAAAAGATCGCACAAAGCAATTATCGCTTTCAAATATTGCCTGATAAAAAATTGAGGTTGGTCGCTGAAAAAATGGGTTATTTAAAAAATGTTTACGATTTCGATACCTATCATACAAATGGAAAAATTGATTATACGCATGTTTTTTCTTTGAATAAGAAAAGGGTCAATCAACCAATTGTAAAAAATAAAACGCCTAATTATACAGAAGTAACTGCAAGTATTGATGAAAAGGTTATTCCTACGAGTCCGAAAAAAACCATCAATAATAGTTCTCCAGCTAGAAACAATCGACCAATCGCTAAGGCAAGTGCCAGCGTAAGTATTAGTACCCCACAAAAAACGCCTGCTAAAACAGCGACACCAACGGTGGTAAAAACGACTGGTACTCAATATAAAGTTCAAGTTGTTGCTGTTAATTATCATGACATCAACCACCCTAGATATAATCAAGTAAAAAATATTGGGCGAATCGTCACAGAAAAAGTCCCTAAAATTGGTGTTACTCGTGTTTTAATTGCAGATTTAGCCAATAAGAAAGCTGCTGAAAAAATAAAACAAAAAGTCGTTCGCTATGGCTTTGCGGATGCTTTTGTAGTCAAATATAAAGATGGTCAACGAATTGGGCGAGTATGGTAGTTTACTATAATATCACTAGTATTTAATCTAAGTTGCAAGGATTTTATAAAACTTCAAAGCTTTGGATTCCTAACAAATTTTGCCGTATCTCCGATGAATCGGAGTAAACTAAACGGCAAAATTTGTATAAGAAACAAGAATTTTTTTTTGAATTTTTCAAAAAAAATATTCTGTTTTTTGTCACATTCTTTATAAAAAAAGACCATACTAGTTGCGATCCATTTTCTTTTACTTAAACTATTGTTTTATATTAATTTATAATTTTTTTTTAATCAAAGAAATACATATTTTTAAAAAAACCAAATAGCATAACAATGCTTTCCTTTTTATTTAAATTTATCCTATAATTCCGTCACATTAATTTACTTTAAAAACTTGAAAATTTGTTTTAGCTATTTCTTTTAACGAAAAGGAAATATATATTTGTAGTGTGACACAGAGAAACCCTTCTTTTTTTAAATGACTCCTTCCCCAATCCCCTTTTTATTATTTTTGATTTACTAAACTACCTTATTTCTTCTTTTAGCAATATCAAAAATTATCCTCCCAACATATTTACAAAATAAAATATAGAATTAGAACACCTAGTGTATAATTTGAACTAGATAAAATGCAATCTAGTCAAAAGTTCAATTTGGATTGATTGAACGTAAATTATTTATTATTTAACAAACTAAAATGTTGTGTTTATGAAAAAGGTTACATTATTAGTCGCACTTGTTTTTGGTTTAAGTAGCATTTATGCACAAGTCAAAGAAGCCAAAAGATTTATGAGTCAAGGGCAGAACAATGCCCTAGTTGTGAGTTTACAGAAATCGGATAAAGATGATGTGGAAAAAGAGTGGATGAGGATTGTAAAAGAATTTGGAGGCAAAACAAAGAAAATCGCTAAAACAGGAGAAATTTTTACAGACAATGCCAATATTCCAGCAATGAGTCGGAATACCGTTGATGTGTATGCATTAATTGAAGAAAGAGGCCCTGATGCGGAATTAGTCGTTTGGTTCGATTTAGGGGGGGCATTTTTAGCATCTGATATGCATACTACTCGCTATCCTTATGCAGAAAAATTATTAGGCGATATGTCTTTAAAAGTTTCTGAGGCAGCTATGGAAGAAGAGTTATTAAAGCAAGAAAGTCAATTGAAGCGATTGGCAGATAAGTTAAATGAATTGCGCACACAGAAAGGAGAAATCACGAATGAAATCATGAAATATGTAGACAAAATTACAGAGGCTAAAAATAAAATTGAAACGGTAGATGCTCAGTTTAAATCTGCCCAGCAAACTTTTTCTGCACAAGAAAAATCTGTAGAAAACGCAAAAAATAGATTAAGATCGTATAGAGACGTAGCGAATAAGTAATTATTCTTCCCAGTAGTTTAACACACAATGTTTTCAAAGAGAAAGACACAAAAGGGGTATCCCCTCTACGCTTTTTTGTCTTTGCTCTTTTGACAGGTATAATCTATTTTTCACCACATAGTAACATAGTTCACAAAGTACACATAGCTTTTTGACGAGTATAGTTTGAAAAGAATAATTCCGACATTTAGACACTCCAAGGTCTTAAAAACACTTGGAGGTCAAAAAACAAATGACGAACTTATTTTGGTCTTTAATAAGTAACGATAAATTTTCAATACTCTACAAATTCATTGCTCGTCATTTATAGTTCCTCGTTCCATTAGATTGCCTCCCTTATATTCAACGGATTTCTCATTTAGGTTTCCTAACTATTGTTCTCTATAGACGACAAGTCAACACTTATCGTCTATAAGAAGCACTAGGTTATTGTAACCTAATTCAATCCACAACATGGCCCTGAGGTGTTTTACATTTCAGGGGCTTTTTTATTACTTCCAATAAAAAATCGGCATCGAACGTAAATTCGATACCGATTTTTTCCTTTTAAAGGAAACGGTAATCAAGGATTGGCGAAAATTAGTCTGCGTCCACCACATCCAATGCTTTAACTAAAAAAGTCAAAGAAAAAGGAAGTGCTAACCAAAACCATTCATTCATCCAAATTAACATTGCAATCATTACCAAAGTAGAGACGACAAAAAGTCCCCAATATTTTCCAGTTCCTGCTGCTGCAGCCATAATATTAAAAT
>CAZXYA010000304.1:0-11122 GCA_964644655.1 uncultured Saprospiraceae bacterium
AATCTAGCACATCTTCTAGTATTATGGAAAAAAGGAATATTATCAGAGCCCCAACCACTTACATGGTTATACGTATGATTACCTGTCGTATGCCCTGCTTCAATAACTTGCTGAAAAACATCAGGGTATTTATCAACTTCTGCACCAACAGCAAAGAAAGTTGCTTTAGCGTTATACTCCGCTAATTGTTCAACCACCCAAGGCGTTACTTCTGGATTAGGACCATCGTCAAAAGTGAGGTAAATAACCTTCTCTTTGGTGGGTACTTTCCAAGTGAAATTTGGAAAGAGGTTCTGAATAATTTTAGGAGTTTTGACTAGATACATGGATTTTAATTTTGGATACTGTTCTGGAAATAGTGTTTCGGATTTCATTTTAATAGTTTTCACAAAGTTGTAGCGCAAGTGGCTAATTGATTTTTTTTCAAATGATTGATTAAAGTCTTTAATCAAATTGAACTTGAAACTGGAGTTTTTTTAGGTTGGTTACTGTGGGATTTTCACCTAATTTTGCACTGTTAAAAGAACATACAAAATTCTGTTAAAAATAGTTTCAATAATTTCTTTCTTTTCAGAACGAATTGAATCTTAATTTTGCTGCTTCCAAACGGAATTTATTTTTGTTTTTTTTCGTTTCACAAAAGATATTACTTAATTTATTTATAATACTTTGATAATCAATGGATAAGCCAAGAGTTAGATTTGCTCCTAGCCCAACAGGAGCATTGCACATTGGAGGTGTGCGAACAGCGTTATATGATTACTTAATTGCTAAACAAAAAGGTGGTGCTTTTGTGTTGCGAATTGAGGATACTGACCAAACACGTTATGTACCGGGTGCAGAAGAATATATCAAAGAAGCTTTGGAATGGGTTGGTTTAGTGCCAGATGAAGGACCTGGCTATGGAGGAAACTATGGACCTTACAGACAATCTGAAAGAAAAGTTATTTATAAAGAATATGCCCAAAAACTAATTGATAGTGGCAATGCTTATTATGCTTTTGATACAACTGAAGAACTAACCACCGCTCGGGAAGCTGCTGTTGCAGCAGGCAATCATTCCTTTAAATATGGTCGAGCTAGTCGGCAAAAAATGCGTAATAGTGTTAGCTTGCCAGCAGCCGAAGTGGCAAAGTTATTAGCGGATAATACCCCTTATGTTATTCGACTAAAAGTACCAACAGATGAGACGATTAGTTTTAATGACGAAATTAAAGGAGTGGTTAATTTTAGTTCTAATGAGTTGGATGATAAGGTGATGATGAAAGCAGACGGTATGCCGACCTATCATTTAGCCAATGTAGTGGATGATCGTTTGATGAAAATCAATTTAGTGATTAGAGGAGATGAATGGTTATCTAGTACGCCGCATCATGTTTTGTTATACCGAGCTTTTGGTTGGGGCGATGAGCTGCCCGTTTTTGCCCATTTACCTCTAATTTTAAAACCAAAGGGTAAAGGAAAGTTAAGCAAAAGGGATGGGGCAAAATTTGGTTTCCCCGTTTTTCCATTAAGTTGGAAAGGCGCAACTGAAGAAGATTCTTTTGATGGGTTCAAAGATTTTGGCTTTGATCCAGCAGCAGTTGTCAACTTTCTAGCGTTTTTAGGTTGGAACCCCGGTACAGAGCAAGAAATATTTTCTTTGGATGGATTAGTCGAAGCCTTTTCTTTAGATAAAGTAGGGAAATCAGGCGCTCGATTTGATTTTGAAAAAGCCAAGTGGTTCAATCAACAATATTTGATTGCTGCGGATAATGGCGTTTTAGCAAAAATGGTTCGACCAATCGTTGAGGCTAATGGGCATAATCCAAACCAAGTTTTCTTAGAAAAATTCTGTGAGTTGATGAAAGAGCGAGTGATGTTATTACCAGAGTTTTGGGAAAAAGGCTATTACTTTTTTGAAGACATTAAGGAGTATGAAGGCAAACCAATTCGTAAAAAGTGGAAGCCTGAACGAAGAGAAAAATTTGAAACGCTGCGAAAGGCAATCAATGGTATTGCCGATTTTAATGCAGAAAAAATCGAAACTGTGGTCAAAGCATTTGTCCAAGAAAGTGAATTAGGTTTTGGAAACGTGTTACCTATTCTAAGAATTGGCGTCTCAGGAACAATGAAAGGGCCGTCTATTTATGAGATTATTGCTTTAGTGGGTAAAGAAGAAACAGCTACTCGACTGGCTAAAGCTTTCGATGCTTTTGATGCGATGAAGGCAGCGGTTTAGGGCGGTTTTCGCTTGGCAGTTGTCGGTTTTCGGTTATTATCCTAAAATCTTGAAATATGGGAACTTTTGCCTATGAAAAATTGGTTATTAGGACTCCTATTTTAAATTAGTTTTAATAACCTGATTTGTCAACAAAAATTGACAACTCACAATTGTTTTCAGCCATGCCAAAAAAGAAAGCCATTCACGGCAAACCAGAAGTACATAGCGATCTCAAAGGTTTTGACATTAAAATCGATGAATTTGGAGAGATTACTGCTAACTTAGAAGTTGACCGACTCAATGTGTTTTTAAATGAAAAGGTCATTGACAAAAAATTTAAGCACAGAGTAATCCAATAAG
This sequence comes from uncultured Saprospiraceae bacterium, assembly GCA_964644655.1. Lineage (GTDB taxonomy): Bacteria > Bacteroidota > Bacteroidia > Chitinophagales > Saprospiraceae > JAFMDF01. Next base: position 2,564 of record CAZXYA010000304.1, read on the forward strand.
CTATTAGTCGTTATTGAAAAGGATGTAATAACTATGCTATCTTATTTTAATAACGGCTAATAGCCTTGTTTTTGACAAAAGCCGACACCTTTTAGTAAAAAAACAGTCATCAAAACCACTATTACAAAAGTTGGTAAGATTTATGTATATATTTGAAAATTAATAATAGATGTGTTTTTTACAAGTAAAAACCGATTCATAATTACCTTGTTCCAGACCGATTTAGCAATATTAGCAAAAAGCATAAGAATAAATTAGCGGGTCAAAATTAATAAATTTGTCCTTTTAATTCTATTTCTTAATTTTATATCCCTTGAACAATAACCGATTTTGGCAATTTACAAAAAAGAGCAATTACTGTGCTGTCTTTGTAAAATAGTCAACTCCTACCTTACGTATCTGAAAAAAGGAAAATTCTAGACAAAACCAATAGTTTAGTTTTCTTTCTAATCTAATTTGATTCCAATAACTTTGGGATTTGCTCCATTACTTATACATCAACCATAATCAACTATACAATAGAAGCGGGAAATAGCCCGATATCAGACTAAAAAGTAATTTATGGAAAACCGATTACCCTCGCAGCAATGGCTATTGCTCCTACTGATGATAGTGGGCTGCACTTTAAGTTTTTCTCCCCTTCTTCATGCTCAAGATTTCACTTTAAACTATACGGGTCCAGATACTATTTTTACAAATAATGCCTGTACTGCAACTTTGGATTGGGGCCATCCAAATACCATCAGCTTTACCGCAGATAATGGAAATCCTATAGATACCTTTTATATCAATAATATTAGTGGCGGTTTTCAAATTGGAGATAATATACGAGCTGTTAGAAATACGTTTATAACGATTGACTATTATGTAGAAGATACAACTGGTGCAAGCGATATAATACAAGCTGCTTTAAGGATAGTTTTATCTGATAGTATTCCTCCTGTATTTGATTTATCGACTTTACCAAGAGATACTAGTTATACTAGTACAGGAATTGTTCCCCAACCGCCAAGTATTAGTACAGTCATGGCTTCGGATAATTGTGGGATAGAAACCATTAGATATAATGGAGAACCTAATCCTAGACCAACCGCTGATTGCGGAGCATTTATTCGGGTTTGGGAAGCTTTAGATACAGCGGGTAATTCAACCCTTTATACCCAAACAATTTCGATTATTGGTGATCAGGATGCACCTGTTTGGACGAATACTCCAACGGATATTGATTTCGCTTGTAATACAGCAACCGATATTTCAGCAACCATAACAAACTGGTTAGCCACAAATGGAACTGGCACTATAACAGATGCTTCTAATTTTACAGTCAGCCACGATTTTACAAGTTTAGATAGCTGTGGAGTAACAGGTAATGCTGTAGTCACTTTTACTGCTACTGATGAATGTGGTAATTCGGCAAATGCCATAGGTAATATTACCATACGAGATACAATAGCACCAGTTATCAGCCCAGTTGCTATGGATACAACTGTTAATTTTTTGAGTCCTTCGGTTACCTTAAATGATTGGTTGGCAGCATACGGTTATGCAATGGCAACGGATTTTTGTACGACTATTGATAATTCCGATACTTCTTCCCATTGGATAGTTGCTAATATTGATACGACTGTGGTTTGTGAAAACAATATTGATTATGAGGCCCTTTTTGTGGTGATGGATGACTGTGGAAATATGGATTCTACGATGGCCACCTATTCTGTAATTGATAATTCAAGTTTTGATATTGCTGGATTAAACACAGACACAACAGAATTATGTGGAGGAGACCCCATTAAAGTAAACCAATGGTTTATCAGAATAGATAATAGAGTCGTTTTTGATCAGAATGGAAATCAGTTAGTATTTAGTGGCATCAATTATAAAGATAGAGACAGTACAGAAGGATTTTGGTTAGGGCAGGGCGTTCCCTTCGATGGGGGCTTTATCCCCGTAAATGATTGTACTTGGTATATAGATGCAGAAATTTTGTATAGAGATATTTGTGGTCAAATAGGAAGAGATACTGCCCGGTTTTCTTTTATTGATACGATTCCTCCTACTTTCACTAATATCCCAATGGATACAATTGTTGCTTGTGGGCAAGTTCCAGTCGCCTCAGTTGATACCATTCTGGTCACGGATAATTGTGATACGGATATGACGATTACCGTAATGGACCAACGAGATACCACGCTTTCATCTATAAATATCACTCGTGTTTGGATGGCTACAGATGATTGTAATAATACGGTTTTAGACACCCAATTAATTACCGTCATTGATACGATTGCTCCAGTTTTGACCGATGTCCCCAATGATACTATTTCGACTTGCGACGATATACCTTTTTCTTTTATTCTGCTAACCGCTACTGATAACTGTACACCCACAGACGAATTATTTGTAGACTTTTTTGAAACGGCTGATCAAGGCACCCATCCAGATTCTTGCCAAACCTATAATTATACCATTACTCGAACTTGGGTAGTCACCGATGCTTTTAATAATTCGGATACTTCTACTCAAATAATTACCGTCGTTGATACCATAGCGCCTACTTTCGCCTTGCCTGCGGATGTAACGGTTAGTTGTGAATTAAGAGATGACTTAACTATTACGGGTCAACCGACCAATTTAACCGATGATTGTGATGCCGAACCCGATTTTAGTTTTGTCGATTTAGTGATTGGTGGTGATTGTGTGGGTACGGGGGTATTAGATACCATTATTAGAACTTGGACGGTCAGAGATGCTTGTGGAAATAGTAGCGATAGTATCCAACGGATTATATTGATTGATACAACTGCACCAGTTCTATTAGGTTTAGTCACAGATATTACCATTCAATGCAATGGCGACATGGTACCTGTTCCAATTATTGGTACAGATATTACGGCTACAGATAATTGTAACAACAGTCCGATTATTCAATATTTAGGGGAAACCAATACGCAAAATAGTGACCCTAATACCTGCGATTTTTATAATTTTGAAATTCTTAGAACTTGGCGAGTGACTGATGCTTGTGGCAATGCCGCTGAGTTTGTCCAAAATATAAATATCGTCGATACTATAGCGCCTACTATTATCTGCCCAAGCAATATGTTATTAGAAAGCGAGGCTAATGATTGCGGGCTGACAGTTGACCTTCCCCAGCCTTTTTACTTTGATGATTGTACAGGAACTACAGGGTCAGACTCCTTAGCTTTAACGCAAAATTTCACAAATGCTGCTATTGGCGACATCAACGAAGTACCAGTCGATACTTTAGTTTTTAATTTTAATATTGGTGGTCTAGCACCTACTAAAACAATTACTAGTAATGTATTGATTACCATTAACCTTAATAATGTAGACGGAGAAGGCACTAATGAAATCTTTAGCATTATTGGAGAAGACGGAACTGTATTTGCAGGAACAAATCCAGCCCCTAATCAATGTGGAAATAGTACAACTACTCTATCTATTACTGCCGCTATTGCGAATGAATATGCTAAGGATAGCATTATCACCTTACTATTGACCCCTAATGGAAGCGGAACAGAAGCCATTAATAATATTTGTTCAGGCGGTAATGCTAATATTACACTTGAATACGACTTTGAGGTACCTGCCAGTTCCATTAGCTTAAATTACCGAGTTGATGGAGGACCAATTGCAAATCTAGCAGCAGTCCCAACTGCTAACTTTGCAGTCGGTAACCATATGCTAACTTATTATGCCATAGACTGTTCTGGCAATCAAGACAGTTGTACGTTTGAACTAGTCGTACAAGATAAAATGGCGCCTACTTTTGATTGTCCAACAAATATTATTACTTATACCGATTCTAGTAGCTGTAACGCATCCATTACTTTACCATTTCCTACTAATTTTGTAGATAATTGTGATGCATTCGATGATTTTAATAGAACGATTGCTAAATTCATTACCTTTAGAACCGATGCCAATGCAGGACAAGTACCGAATAATAGAATTGATACTTTTGACATTAATACGCCTAATGCCATAGGAGATGGAACGATTACTGTTTCCTTTATAGGCGATCACCGAGACACGGGTGAATTTTTTAATATCTATGGAGAAAATGGGATGTTATTAGGTACGACTATTTTAGGAGATAGTACTAATGAATGTTCGGCTGCCGTTACCTCTACCTTCCCTATCAATAAAGATACCTTAAATGCTTGGGCAGCAGATGGAAATATTATCATTACTGCAGAACCTAATCTAGATGCAAGTAATTTCACCGATTTCATCAATCCATGTCAAGCCAATTTAAATAATGATTTCTCAGATAACACAAGCGTCTTATCAATTAATCTAACTTTCCCTACTGTCCTTGTCAATTATACGATTGCAGACTCTAATGATGTAGCGATTAGCTCAGGAGTATTAGTCGCACCAACACTTCCTGTTAGTAGGAATTTTGCTGTCGGGACTAGTCGGGTTACCTATACAATTGCCGATGCCGCAGGAAATACGGCCGCTTGTTTATATACTGTTGAAGTTAAAGATTCTATTGCGCCAATAATTGTTTGTCAGGATAACTTTGTAGTAACCACCAATCCTGCTGGCGACCTAACAGATTTATCCTTAATGGTCGATAGTCTAGTGATGGAAATAAGTGATAATTGTGAAATAGATAGCATTATCGTTAGTCCGACAACGGTATCTTGTGCTGATACAGGAATGGTGACGCTTACCATAATGGCAAAAGATAAGGCAGGAAATAGTACGACCTGTCAATCCATTATAGAAATTATTCCTGAAGAATTAACCCCAACTTTCTCTGTAGGAGTTTGTAATAATGACGCCTTATTTTTGTTTGCTGATACTACTTTCCAAACCCCCATTTCAGCAAACGCTACTTTTACTTATAATTGGACAGGCCCAAATAGTTTTACCTCAACTGATGCCAATCCAATTATTCCAAATGTAGGCATTGATAATTCAGGAACGTATACCCTGACGATGACAGGCGAATCGGGTTGTACCTCCACGGGAACATTATTTGTGAATATTAGTAGCGTCGATGCACCATTAATTAATACCGCAAGCAGTACTGTCTGTCAAGTAGATGGTATTACCCTAACCACAAGTGCTGCCAACTGTACAGATCTAGCATATCAATGGTTTGAAATCGTCTCAAGAGAAGCACCTTTAGAAGATACCATTATGCAAGTAGGAACTTCCACCATTCCATCTTTTACTATTGAAAATCCAACGGCTGGAAGACATTCCTATTATTTGATTGTTCAATGTTCTGATTGTTCTTCTTTAGGTTCAGAGGTCGTATCCATTACCGTTTTTGACGTGCCAGCAGCGATAACAAGTGATCCTCTTATTAATATTTGTGAAGGAGAAATGATTGTGCTTTCCTCTCCTTTGACCGATCAAACTTGTACTTATAGTTGGGTGGGGCCAGGTTTTACGGCTGATTTACCAACACCTGCGCCTATTCTGAATGCAACCACCGCCAATGAGGGCGTTTATACCCTAGTCGTTAGCAAAAATGGTTGTACTTCGGAAGAAGCATTTACCGTTGTTAGTATTATCGATCGACCAGCTAAGCCGAATATTATTAATGAGTCTGGAAGCATTATTTGTGAAGACAGTCCATTGGTTTTAAAAACAGATATTCTAAACGCGAATACTTATACTTGGACCAATACCAGTTCTTTTGCCACCTTTACCACGACCGCACCAGAATTGAGACTAGATACAGCTAAAGTGATCGATGCTGGAAATTGGACTGTTAGTGTAGAAGCTATGAATTGTCCTTCTGAGTCATCAGATATAGTTGAAGTACAAATAGAAACTAATCCTAGTGGTACTCCTTTCTTTGCTGGCGCTGCCTGTGCAGGAGAAAGTTTCCAATTAAATGTAAATCCTATTGTCGCGGGTGCAGGATACGAATGGATTGCACCAGATGGAACGGTTTTTTTCGGAACAAATCCTGAAGTTCCTGTTGAAAATACTTATACCTTAAATATCACTTCTGCTAATGGTTGTGTGACGACTAGAACGCTATCGATTGATGTAAAGACCACTCCTGTAATAACTACATTGTTTGATTCTGGTGATGCCGATCCATGTATCATCCCTGAAGGGACTAATATTCAATTAATTGCAGATGTTTTTCCTGCCAATGATGGCACCTACACCTATACTTGGACCACCCCAGATGGCACACAAATGGCCCCTATCCTCGATAGTGTTTTTACTATTCCAAATGCTATTGCTGCCGATGTAAATGGTACTTATGCTTTAGTGGTGAACACAGGAGATGGTTGTGCCTCTAATCCTGCTACAAATTTAGTAGAAGTAACAGATATTCCCGTCCCAAATCCAGTTATTACAGCCAATGCAACTAGTCTTTGTGAAGGTCAAACATTGACCCTAAGCGCAACAGAATATCCTAATATTTCCGCAAAATATAGATGGCAAATCACTTCCATCATGGACACTATTACACAATCACCAGTCCTAGTATTGGATGCTGTAACGACCGCTTTAAATGGTGTGGTTTCCTTACAAGTATTTAATGATGTCTGTCCTTCTATTGGCACCGCCACCTTACCAATCAATGTCAGTACTCCCCTTGCTCAACCAGTCATTAATCCGTTGGCTACTTTTTGTGAAGGGGAAGCTATTACGTTGACGACCGCAGAAGTAGTAGGCGCAAATTACTTATGGGAAGGCCCTAATTTCACCGCTACTTCTTCTACGCCTAGTATAATGATTGCCGCTGATGCAGATTTAGAAGATAATGGAAACTATACGCTTCAGGTTTTATCTAATGGTTGTACTTCGCCTAGGTCTGAATCTTTGGCAATATCCGTTAATCAAGTCCCTGCGGCCCCTATAGCTAATAATAGTGGCGATATCTGTTTAGATATTAGTAGTGATTTCATTTTATTTATTGAACAAGAAGATACTGTAGCAGGTGCGGAGTTTACTTGGTTTAATGCAGCCACAAATGAAATAGTAGCTGGACCAAATAGTTTTAAATCTCAAATTTTAGAAGTCAGTAATTTTCCAGCAGGAACTTATCAATTTTATGCAAAACAACAATTAAACGGTTGCGAATCACCTGCTTCTAATATAACGCAATTAACCATTTCCGAAATACCTACAGAATTAGCACAAGTTTGTGATGGAGATATGACCATTTGTGATGTAGACAATGCAGTAATTTGTGCCAATCCACCAACACAAGGAATTGGTACTTGGTCTACCGAAGATGAAGGTGTCCTTATTGCTCAACCGAATCAACCACAGACTAACATTAGTGGACTAACACCAGGTGACACTTATACCTTCTTCTGGACCCTATCTAATGGTGTTTGTGGCGACTATTCGGCCACTCGCTTAATTGTAGATGTAGGCATAACAAGTGCTATCGCTAAAGTCTGTACCCCTGTAATAGAAGAGTGTGAAGGAGAAACCGTAAATCTTTGCGCCAATCCAGTACCCTCAGGTTTCTCTGGTCAATGGAGTCAGCCAAGTAGTCAAGCTGCTTTAGGCGCAACAATAAATGACATCACGGCATCTAATACGATAGTTACCTCAATAGAACCTGGTAATCCTTTTAATGAATATACCTTTTACTGGACCGTCATAGATGAAGCAGGCGTATGTACCGCTAGTGATACCATGATTGTCCGCATTTTTGGCATTCCAAGTGAATTGGCAACTATTGAAGATACCGAATTAATTTCTTGTAATGGAGAAGCCGTAGTAACTGCTACCCCTTTCTCAGATGGATTGACAGGTACTTGGTCTAGTCCTAATGAAGCCATTCTTATTGATGCACCGAATAGTAGTAGTACGAGTATTGGCAATTTAAGCCCGGGCATGAATACCTTAGTTTGGAGCTTAACTTCGGGTGCATGTGAAGCTTTTTCTACTGATGAAATCGTCGTTTTCTACGAAGCAGCCCCCATTGCGGTTGATGATGTGTTCGATATAGGATTTAGTAGCGAAGCGACCCTAAATGTAATGGAGAATGATGAAATTTTTTCTCCTGAGTTCGACATCACGATTTTATCCCCCCCAATGAATGGTAGTGCCGAAGTAGACGAAGCTGGCAATATCCAATTTGTTGCCAATCAAGGATTTGTTGGTCAAGATGTCTTTACTTACGAATTGTGTAATCCAACTTGTGCAAATGATTGTTCTATCGCTCAGGTAACGCTAGAAATTGGTCAAAAAGCAGGTTGTATTATTCCAACAATCATGACGCCTAATAGAGATGGCATCAATGATTTCTTTATGATTCCTTGTATTGAAACAGGCAATTTCCCAGGTAATGAAGTCATTATTTTCAACCAATGGGGCGATGAGATTTTTCGGGCTGCACCTTATACCAATAACTGGCAAGGCACTTATAATGGCGAAGATGTACCTGTAGGAACTTATTATTATGTCATTTCTTTTGATAGAAATACGGAGCCAGAAGCTGGATTTTTGATTATTGAGCGGTAGGTGCTGAAGGTGTAGAGTATTGACCGCAAAAAGATAGCAAGGTGCAGCGCACCGACCACATTTTACACTTTT
>CAZXYA010000305.1:0-11108 GCA_964644655.1 uncultured Saprospiraceae bacterium
TCATTAACTCAGTATCCTCAAAAAGTGTCGAATATTTCTGCTCAGGTACTTAAGAATCTAGTTGGTTTAAATATAGAATTTACCAATTTTTTATTCGATTGTTTAATGTTTGTCTTCCAATCGATTTCCTATTTTAATTCTAGGAAAGGGGTTTAATTTATATATTTGATACTTACCAACCAATTTAGAATTATTGTATTTATGCTAAAATTGATGTAATAATTCTGCCAAAAACAATTATTAATTCGTATTTATTCAGCAAAGGGATAAAAAACGACAAAATTAGAACAGATTATTCTTAAATAATCAAATGACCTAAAGTTTTCCACAATGGTTATATCTAAGCCCTATGCCCGCTGCTAGGTAGTCACATTAATTCTATAAAAACAATCTTAAAGCTTGAGTTTTAGGGTGAAAGTTAATGAATTTATTGAATTTCCTATTTTAGTTGATTATTAATGGTTAGTGTTTTGACGAATAAGCAGTCAACTTGCTATTAATATTTTCTCTTCCTACTTAAAAAAGGTATGTTATGAACCCAAAAAAAATTTTACTTGCATTTTATTTGCTCACTTCTTTCAATTTACTCTCTGCTCAAAATGGACCAATAACTATCGGCGCGGGCAAATTTAATGATGCTATAATGACCAGTAGTAGCGCTTCTAATGGAACTTCTGTTACTAACATTGTTCAAGACAATGGTTTTTTGCCAAATTTAACAGCAATCTCACGATTTTTAACACAATCAACTTTAGGTGCTAATTATGATTTGATTGCGGCAGTTTCTGAACAAGGAGAAGCTGCTTGGCTAGAAGCTGAATTTGCAAAAACGCCTGCTTTTTCATTAGAAGAACACGTACATTTTTTGAATGGATGGGCTGCTGATTCCTTACTGACTATTGGAGGTGATATAAGTTTTCTTGAGCCTCAATTATATTATTGGCATTTTGCTTGGTGGCAATATACTATGACCTCTCCCGATTTGTTGAGACAAAGGGTTGCCTTGGCATTAAGTGAGATATTTGTCATTTCCGAATTGCCTCAATTAGGGCGTTCTAAACTACTGTTCATCAACAATTTAACGATCAAACAATTTTAACAATGCTCAATAAAAAATTTCTACGCAAAAACACTCTCATGCCCAGAATCCATAATAAACATACAAGAGGTATCTACTACCTCCGCTATTTTCTGATAGTCTTCAATCGCCATGCCGGGAGAAATACCAAAAATATTAAGGTCTGCTAGTGGTGCGGTTGTTAAGTTATCATAAAAATTGCCTGCTCGGACGATGGTTTCTTTGATAGGTAAACGAGATAAATTAATGAACTCTGTTAGAAAAGCCTTTGCTTTTGCTGTTTCTTCTTCTTTTTGAATAACAGTTAATAATCGAATGTCTGCCTGCCAATTTATTTTGAGTTTATAGGCGATCAATAAAGATAAATTAGGGTTGGGTTGACCATCTTTTAGATCCCATGTAGGGCTACGGTCTTTTATCCAAATATTGATGTATTGTTGTTGTCCTAATAAAGCTTTCTGATGGGGAAAGTATAAGAGAATGCCCACTTCCAATGCCTTCGCCTCTTGAATAACGGCGGGGAAATCTTGGATAGAACGCTCCTGTTCCAACATGGTTAAAAAGATAATATTAGGTCGAAAAAAAGCGGCACCTAAAGCTTGATTGCCAAAATTAACGCCCTTCTCAAAACTATTCGTTTTCATCATGGTTGTAGAGGAGAATAAATTATCTTTTTTGAAAGCTGCTGACATTAAGGTTAATCGTTCTTTCAAAATTGCCGCTTTTTTCCCTTTTCCTATCCCCATTAACATGGCAGCCCCTCTTGGGGCGGCAATATCTTTTATGATGGAATAAGCGCCTTTTAGGGTCGCTACTTCAGTTAATGGCACCAATAAATTAGGTTTCCAAGCCCTTTCTTGTTGGCTAATTCCTCCAGCTGTATGTTTGGCTGCCCATTCAGAAAAAGAAGTAAATAATCCACTTCTTACATCTTCAAATTGGGTTTCTAAATTACTTCTTCTTAGAATACCATAAACCATTATAACCAACACCCAAGAAATTAAACTGATAGTTGAATTGATGATAAACATGGCCAGTACACTCCCGATTAAACCGAACCAAGGAATGATTTTAGGAACGGTAAATAAGGGGCGAAAACTAATTAAGCCTAATTGTTGCTCGATAATGACGACTAAATTCAACATCGCATAAGTAATCAAAAAAAACATGGTTACTAAAGGGGCAATGGCATTTAAATCTCGCAATAGCATCGTTACAAAAATCATTAATCCAGTTACCAACATTGCCTGTCGGGGTTGTCCACTTTTATCTAACTTTTTCAGCCAATTTCCTTTTGGCAATACGCCATGTTCGCCCATAGCATATAAAATCCGAGAAGAGCCAACTATAGAAGCTAAAGCGGAGGAAAAAGTAGCCCCTAGTACGCCTGCAATGACTAATGGTGGAAACCATGATTTTTCAATCATAATATTAAAATTGGATAATAATTCGGTTTCTGTTGCTGACCGAGCTATCCAATAAGCTAGTACTAGGTAAATCACTAAACTAATCCCTATTGCCCAAAGTGTTCCTTTAGGGATACTCTTACGAGGATCGGCTAATTCACCAGACATATTTGCCCCTGCCATGATACCTGTGGATGCAGGAAAAAATACGGCAAAAACGACCCAAAATTTAGCATCTGAAGCCGAACCAACATCGCTAAAGCTGCCCCATTTTATGACTGCTTCAGAAGAAAACTGCATACTTCCTTGATAAGCAGCAATCGCAATCGAGACAAAGGATAGTCCAATAATTCCCATAATTAAATATTGGGTTTTAATGGCTAAATCTGCACTTTTATAGGCAATTAAAAAGAGCAAAAGGAAGACCGAAATATCTATTAAAAAAGGGGCATGTGTTGGAAAAATCATCAACCATCCTTCTCGAAAACCAAAAATATACATAGTGACAGCTAAGCCTTGAGAGACATATCGGGGAATGCCCAAACTTCCCCCTACTTCTAAACCCAATGCCTGAGTGATAATCGCATAAGCTCCACCTGCGCCAATTCTAATATTAGTTGTAATGGAGGACATGGATAAGGCGGTACAAATGGTAATAGCAAAAGACAATAAAATAATTAACCAAGCGCCTAATAAGCCAGCATTACCGACGACCCATCCTAATCTAAGGTACATAATTACCCCTAGAATGGTTAAAAGGGTCGGTGTAAAAACACCCCCAAAAGTGCCAAACTTTACGGGTTGAGTAACTTGGTTAGCATCTGAAGACTTATTTTTGAAAAATAGTGGAACGGCGGCTCTTAATCGTTTTTTTAATTCCATATCTTATAATTACGATTCCTATAGGTTGTCAGTAACGAGCAAAGAATAAGTAGTGCATTTGGAGCTAGAGATTTTGTCTCAAGGCTAGGCATTTTTTTTTAGATGAAGGAATGTAAATTCTTGAACCGCTTGCGGACGGGATGCTAGCTATTGCTAAAAAAAATAACGACATGAGCAAACACCGTTTGCGAACCGCTCGCGGACGGGATGCAGGACAAAAAATTAGTTCCTAAATACCGTAGTTATTTTTTACTCGTTATTCAGGTAATAAAGTAATAACTACTCAGGTGGCAGGAATAACTCGTTCCGCTTTTCCTCCAATTAGCTTATTATATCCATAATACGTCAAATTTATGCTTTTTTAAATTATTTTGGCAGATAATTCACTAATCGTGTCTTGATTTAAAAAATAAGATGCATTCAAGATAAATACTTAATATCATTTGTTTCACTATATTGGTGAATTCATCATTTGACACTCCAGACTCAAGATCATTTTTTGTCTGCTAAAAGATAAAGGTGTTAACCACCATCACAAATTTGCTACAAAAAAAGTTGGTTTCAATCTTTCTACAGCTTTATGTTGTTTTCTAATTATGAGTTGGTACTTAGAATAAAATACCATCTAGTTTTTTATCCTCCTTAACTAATATCCTTAACAATACAAAGCAAATCAACATGAGTCAAGAAGAAAAAAAATATCCTTTACCACCCTTCACTTTAGCAACCGCCAAACAAAAAATACAAGGAGCAGAAGACGCATGGAATAGCAAAAATGCAGAAAAAGTATCCAAAGCTTATACAATTGATAGTGAATGGAGAAATCGATCTCAATTCATTAATGGTCGAGCCGAAATTCAAGCTTTCTTAAAAGATAAATGGAAAACAGAATTAAATTATCGCTTAAAAAAAGAATACTGGGCACATTCTGATTATCGAATTGCCGTTCGGTTCGAATATGAATATCAGACCAAGGAAGGTCAATGGTATCGAGCCTATGGCAACGAAAATTGGGAATTTGATGATAATGGGTTAATGAAAAAACGATTTGCTAGTATTAACGATTTGGCTATTGAGGAAGCAGATAGACGAGTTAAGTAAACGTAATTTTTTTCAAAACTGTATCAGTAGTACATTGTCAAAAAAGTTTCTTGATGTTTCTCCTCGCCGCCTGCGGCGGCTCGCAAAGAACACATCAAGGCTTCCTATAAAATCTCTTGAGGTTTGAGTGTATTATTTCCTAGCCACCACCTGTAAAATAATCGGCGAATAAATAAAGCCTTTTTCATTACTTGCTTGTGCTTTGAAAAAGGTATTAGCCTCTAAATATGCTGCTTGGGTCATCAAATCTTGTTCAACAAAAATAGGTGCAAAGTCTTCATGCGCTTCTCGCCACCAATGCCACCAACGATGACCAACAGGTGCAAATCCACCAACACAAGTCTGATGGACTAAAGTAAAACCTGCTTCCTGTAACAATTTTGGCAAGTAAGTACCAATTTGCGCATCTCCTCCATGTTTTAAATAGAAGTTGTGCCAAGCATTCGTATTGGCGATGAAACCATCATTTGGCGGAGAAGAAAGGGTATTCCCTAAAGTCAAATATTCCATTGCAGCAAAGACCCCACCAGGGGTTAATTTTTGGTAAATAGCCGCTAAAATTTCTTTTAAGTCTTCAATTAAAAATGCCAAAACCCAGCGACAAAAAGCAGCATCGTATTGCCCTTCTTGTTTCGCTAAATTTAGCACATCCTCATAAAGTGGCGTAATATTTTTTGCTTGCTTTTGTTCGATTTGATAGCTTAAATATTTTTGGTATAAAGTCGCTTTGTCTAAAGCGGTAATTTGAGTATTGGGACAATGCTTGGCTAATTCAAAAGTGGTAAAACCAGGGCCGCAACCCAAATCTAAAATCGTTTTACAGTCGGCTAAATTTGCTTTTTCTATTAATGCTTGGGTTTCTGGTTGCCAAGCAGTATGCTGTCGATCTAAGCGGATTAATTCTTTTTGGTGGACACCTAAAAAATAGTCTTCCATATTTATGAGTTATATTCACGTTTCGCTGAAATCAAAGTTAGAAGAACAAACTATCCTTTTTTGACCTATTATTTGCCTTACTTTTTTCATTGAAAAAAAAGTAACAAACCTGCCCGCCGGCAGGCAGGAATTCTAGTCAAAAAAAATGGCATCCCATCCGCAAGCGGTTCGGAATTGACTTTCCTCATGCATTTTTTGACAGGCAGCCGCCATCGTGATGCGAGGTCTAGAGCATTTTAAAATTTTTATCCAAAATAAATTCTGTTTTTTTTACTTTTAAAAAGTGATTCAGAATAAAATTTTGAATTATTTTTATTTTCTTGAATCATTTTTAACGAAACATGAAGTTAGGGTTTAAAAAGAAAACTACCTACAAATGACCCGAGGAATCACTTCCGAAAATGTAGCAGTAGCTGGATCTTTTAATTTTAGGATACCTCCAACTTCCGTCAGTTCCCCTCTTTTAATTAATAATTGGTTGACCTCCATTTTGAAAATCATTTCTTCCTTTTGGTTGCTGCCTTCTATGACATAATCATATACAGCGGTAATAATTTTATTGTCAAAAGTACCTGTTAAAGTACCTCTGGCTGAATCTTTTCCAGCTGGAATCCAATTATAATTACCCGTTACTTCCTTGCCTATAATGGTCAATTTTACAGACGTAGTATCTTGATAATTCGCATCTACGCCCGTCGAGGAAAGAAAGCAATAATTAGTAGTCAATACGGTCTCTTCAGGTTCTTTCGTTTCAGCTATTGATTCTTTGGTTGATTCGGTTGTTTGAGGCGTTGAGTCATTTTTACAAGACCATAACAAGGAAAAGGTTAGGAACAGAAATAATATTCTCATATAAAATTTATTTTTAGGGAATTTTAAAGAAGGATTAAAGGTAGTTTTTATTTTGAAAAGTTTTACCCCTTTAAATCTTCTTTTCCGTCATTTGTTGGTAAATTCGCCATCTAATTAAAACTTTTTGCGCATTGGCGAATTTTACCTTTAATGAATTATTTTAAAATATCGTTTTTTCTTTTTTGTTGGATGATTTGGTGGACGCCACTAAATGCCCAAGCAATAATGTTCCCAGAGCCATTATCTGCTCGTCCTGCAAATTATGATATTAGTGTAAAACTAGATTCAGAAAAAAAGACGATTACTGCCAAAGAGTCGATTCATTGGAGAAATATCTCGCCCGATACCATTCATTTTTTACAATTTCATTTATACTTAAATGCTTTTAAAAACACCCAATCCGTTTTTGTCCAAGACGCAGGTGGGTCGATGCGAGGAACCGATGCGGCTAATTTAGAAGATAAAGATTGGAGTTGGATAAATGTAGATAAATTGGTCGGAGAAGACGGAACAGATTTGACCAATAATTTGGAATATGTCCATGCGGAAGACAGTAATGAACACGATCAAACGGTTTTGCAATTAAACTTAACCGAACCACTTTTGCCGGGTGAAACCATCAATTTAAAAATGGATTGGTCTTCTAAAATTCCAAAAGTGAGGGTGCGGACAGGCTATAGTCGGAATTATTTTTTGAATGTACAATGGTATCCTAAGTTGGGGGTTTACGAACCTAAAGGCATGCGAGGACGGGAAGAAAGTGGTTGGAATTGCCATCCTTATCATGCTTCTGCGGAGTATTATGGAGATTTTGGGAATTATAATGTGGATTTAACGGTCCCTAAAGATTTTAAAGTAGGCGCAACGGGTGCATTATTTAAGGAAGAAGAAAATGCGGATAGCACTAAAACCCTATGGTTTCATGCGGAAGATGTGATTGATTTTGCGTGGGTGGCTTCTCCCGAATTTCAAATTATTGAAGAGCAATGGAAGCATGTAAAAATTAGACTATTTATCATTCCAGAATATAATTGTTGTGTGGATAGATATTTCGAGTCCGCTAAGTATTCCTTAGAATATTTTGATGAAAATTTGGCAATTTATCCCTTTAATACCTTGACAATGGTAGTACCACCGTTTCATGGGATTAATTCTGGAGGCATGGAATATCCAACCTTTATTACTACCCCCGGTACTTATGCTTTTCCAACCAATATTCGTTCCCCCGAATATTTTGTCATTCACGAATTTGTGCATCAGTATTTTATGATGATGATTGCGACGAATGAACAGGAAGAAGCATGGATGGATGAAGGATTTACTTCTTATTATAAATCTCGGATTTTGGACCATTATTATGGGGCTAAAAATTCGGTGGTGAATTATGATTTTTTCCACATGGGAGCGATGGAATTTTTCCGTAGTCGTTATCAAGGCATGGGGAATATGAAAGTGGCAGAAATACCTCGACCAGGTTGGGAATTCCCACATGGTGGCTATCGAAATTTAGCTTACGCCAAGACAGCGATTCTTTTGAGAACCCTCGAAGGCATTATCGGAAGAGAAACGATGGACGATGTGTTAAAAGCCTATTTTAAAAAATGGAGTTTTAAACACCCTGGCGGGCAAGATTTTATTGACGTAGTAAATGAAGTAATTACCCAAAAGCATGGAACTGAATTTGGCGAGAATATGGATTGGTTTTTTGACCAGACCCTTTATGGAACAGATGTCTGTGATTATTCCGTTGCAAGCATCTCTAATCGACCCATTCAAAGAAAAGCTTATGGTATCTTTGACCACAAGGGCATGAAAGCAGTTACCAAGGAAATTAATCAAGACAAAAAACATAAATATAAGGCTAGAGTAGTTTTAAATCGTTTGGGCGAATTAAAATTGCCAGTAGAGGTCTTAGTTCATTTTGAAAACGGTGACGAAAAATTAGAAAAATGGGATGGGCAGGACAGAGCTTTTGATTTTCAATATGAAAGCGACCATAAAATTGATTGGGTGCAAATTGATCCAGAACAGAAACTTTTTCTAGATATTAATTTTTTGAATAATAGTTATCGAGTAAAAGCAGAGCAAAAAACGGTTTGGAAATACGTAACAGAATTTATGGTAAAAGTGCAGAACGCTTTGCAGGGGGTTAGCATATTCGCTTAATTTTTAGATAAATAGATGGTCCGACATTTCAAGTCTCCAAACTTGAAATCAGTATCTAATCGTCTCCTGACGATTATTACAAATACCATTTGATAAACTATTTAATTTTATGGAAACGTCAGACGACAAGATATTAGGTTCAAGTCTGGAGGCTTAAACCATCGAAAAATGATTAATGAATTTTATCAAAGCATATACCTCAGGTTTAAAAACGATTTTTAGCAAAGGCAAACTTTGGTTATTGCTCTATGCGTTAAACTTTCTTTTTGCCATTTTTTTAGCTTATCCACTTTCTGGTTTTTTGGGTACTAAATTAGGGCATACTTTAGCCGCAGACATCTTATTTGAACGGTTTGATTATGCTATCTCTAATGATTTCATCAATGAATATGGAGATGCTTTTGGCGTTATTCTGAACCAATCAGTAGTCGGAATTGGTTTGTATTTATTGCTATCCGTTTTTCTAATAGGAGGTATTTTAAATAGTTTAAAGGTTAAGGAAAAAGCCTATAGTTTGACTACATTTTGGAGTGGTAGTGGAAAATATTTTTGGCGGATGCTTCGGTTGACCATCTATTTTTTATTGATGCAAATTGTCATTCTTATTGCCTTCGTTATATTGTTTTCTACTTTGACAGCAGGTGGTTTAGAACGCTTTCATAATGAAGGAGAAATCATTAAAAGAGGGCTCATCATTCTACCCTTATATTTATTGGTAGCGACTATCTTTTTTATGATACATGACTATGCTAAAATCCATGTAGTCGCCACCGATAAAAGTCTTTTATTTCAACCAATTAGACAAGCTTTTAGTTGGGTATTTAAAAATTTCCCTCAGACTTTTTTATTATACTTGTTGAATTTACTGACTTTTGGGCTATTGTTTTTTATCTATTTAAAACTAGATGGAGGAACAGCGATATTCGCCATCTTTTTAATAGGACAATTTTTTGTATTGGCTCGAATTGGCACAAAATTACTAAATTTGGCAAGTGCAACTGAATTGTACCAAGACCGAAGTAACACAGCTCTGTGAGCTGTGAAATAAAAGAACAAAAAATGGAGCAATTTTCTTGATTTCTACCATAATTAAAGCGTCAGATAAATAATTAATAAAATCCGTTGCTAACTTAATCCGTTGCTAATTTTTTTTTAGCAACGGATTAATATTAGCAACGGATTTGACGAGCTAGACGATATTTTAAATATTTTCATAATATCAATTTTTTACCTGACCATCTAATAATACGGAGCAAACTAATGGCGAATTCAAACAGTAGACAATAAAAGATACTTACGAAAATTGCACAGCTCAGAGAGCTGTGTTACCTTAGCAAAGCACCAAGTACTTGATACCACAAAACGATATTATGAAAAACCTAAGCTACCTTCCATTATTAGTTATTGTCTTCTTTTTAGTGACTTGTCAAAGTAGTGATTCTACCACTAAGACTATAGCAAAAGCAAGTTTTACTGCGAACCCTCAACCTGTTCCTAAACAGGAAGTAAAAACCTTAGCCATTGGCGAATCTGCTCCTGATTTTAATTTGCCAGATATGAATGGCGATTTTCGAAAATTAGCAGATTACTCCAAAGATGTGTTGGTCATTATTTTCACCTGCAATCATTGTCCCACCGCACAGGCTTATGAAGACCGTATCAAAGCAATCGTAACAGACTATAAAGAAAAAAGTGTGGATTTGATAGCGATTACCCCAAATAGTCCACTAGGCTTACGCTATGATGAATTGGGGTATACCGATTTGAATGATGATTTTGCGACCATGAAACCTCGAGCGGAACACCATCAATTTAATTTTCCCTACTTATACGATGGCGATACAGAGGAAGCTTCTTTAAAATATGGCCCTGTAGCAACACCCCATGCCTTTGTATTTGATAAAGAACGAAAATTACAATATGCCGGTCGATTGGATAAATTAGAACATCCAGATAAAGGGGCCAATGCAGAAGATTTAAGGGCAGCGATTGATGAAGTATTAGCAGGGCAGCCCGTAACGACAGCAACGACCAAAACTTTTGGTTGTTCTACCAAATGGGCATGGAAAACAGAGTATAATGATAAGGCAGATGCAGCTTGGGTAGCAAGACCTATTACGCTGGAATCCATTGATGAAGCAGGGGTAAAAGCTTTATTAAAAAATGAAGATTCAGAAAAATTAAGATTGATTAATGTGTGGGCAACTTGGTGTGGACCTTGTGTCATGGAATATCCTGAATTTGTGATTTTGCAACGAATGTATGGGGGCAGAGATTTTGAATTTGTGTCTATCTCAGCCGATAAACCAAGTATTGGCGATAAGGTCTTAAAAGTTTTGAAAGAGAAGCAATCCGCTGTGAAAAATTATCATTTTTCGGAAGATGATAAATATGCTTTAATCGAAGCGGTTGACCCCAATTGGAATGGTGCTTTGCCTTATACCATTTTAGTGGAGCCTAATGGAAAAGTGGTTTGGTCGTATCAGGGCGATGTGGATTTTTTAGAACTAAAGCGAGCTATTGTTGACCATCCTATCATTGGGCGGTATTTTTAAACGAAGTATACCTAGCATCTTTTTAATGTTCAGTAAAAATTGCTGAAGTCTTAAGCAGTAGAAAGTTTTTGTCTCTGTGAAGTTGTTTAAAATATATTTTGTTAAATTTTCAAAATAATAAAAAAAAAGTTG
>CAZXYA010000306.1:0-11095 GCA_964644655.1 uncultured Saprospiraceae bacterium
ATTCTATTAAAATAAAACCTGCCCAATAATAAGGCGATATTTTCCTTTTGCGCATATCCATTTTAGCATTTCGTAAAGCTTCTCTAACAGTTTGCTTTTTTTCTAAATAGAAGTGATAAAATAATTCCATTAATTCCTTCGTCTTTTTATCATCTACTTCCCAAAGACTCATAATTAAATTTTTTACACCTGCTTGTTTTAAAGTACTTTGCATTCCCAAAACGCCCTCTGAAACATGAACATCTCCTAAAGCCGTTTCACATGCTGATAAAACCATCAATTCCACATGACTCATATCAAAATGGGCCATTTCATAAGCTGTAAATAAGTCATCTTCTCTCTCACCTGGATATTTTCGTTTTGCCCAAGATAAATTCCCTTTATTAAATACTAAACCTGAGCGAAACAAGGGGTAATTAGTATAAACGGTTCTTGGTTTATCGATAAAAGCAAAATTCATCGCATCAGCATTCACTTCGACAGGAGGTTCAAAAAAAGCATGGTCACTAAAATGAATATGGTTGGCTTCTTTATTTAGAATACTTTGCTTGAAATTTGCTTCTGTAGAAATAGAATCTGTATAAAAATAAGTATTATTTATGTCAATTTTTTGCGTTAAGTTTTTCAGAAACTGAACCTCCTCTTTTGCTCCAGATAAAGTGGTAAATATCCCTTTCTCATATCCTCGAGTATTACTAAATGTTCCTGTGGTATCATAATTAGCCCCTCCAAATACAGCTAGGGAAACTACCTCCCTATGGGCTTCTATATCTTGGCGATTAATTATATTCCCTAAATTGCTATAATATCTAAAATTGTATTGGTCGCCTAAATAAGTACTATCGTTAACAAGTAAGGCTTCAAATGGAAGACTATGCAATTTACCAGAAGGGGATACATGAATGGTTTTACTATTTTTGCAATACTTTTCTATAGGTTGCCATACAGCTTTATATAAAAGATGATTATAATTGGCTTTATGGATAAAGGAGTTTTTATAATTAGATTCCTTTAGAAGTAAGTCTATGGTTTTATGGTCTAAATTGATTAATTTAGGTAGTTGTTTCGGAAAAACTAATATAGCCATGTAACGATTGTCATTCCCAGTCCAGGTTTTATCATAACTTCTATAACTGATGAAATCAATAGCTATATCATCTGTTTTTAAATTGCTTTGAATATCTTTTAGTTTTATATTTTTAACTGCTCTATTAGATACACCTATTAATTGATTTAATTCTTTTTCTAAATTATTGATCTTTAATTGAAGTTCATTTAAGTTAATGTGATTCGCATTTAAGGCTTCTGCTGACAAGCGATAAGATTTAGAATAATCTGACCTTAGTTTTTCCCATTTCTGTTTTTTTGAAACTATTTCTTTGTTTCCTAAAATGGCTTTGTTCTTTTTTAGAATGGATTTTTGAAGTCCAACTCCTTTTAATGCCAAGTTAAATTCAAAAGGAATAGTTATATCTAAATGCTCCGAATCCTCATATAAGTAAAACAAATGATCGTATAGATGAGTAATTGCATTAAAAAAAGAAATTTGTTCGGATTCCGAGAGGTAATTATGTTTATTCTGAAATTGGTCTACTATAGAAGTTGTAAAGAGATTTAATAAAGAATCTGCTGTTTCGTATTCTTTTTCATAATTTTTTATTTTTACCATTTCTAGAAGAAAAACACTTACTTTATCAGCGTATAAATTATTAAATCGATTATTTTGTCTTGCTCTTAAATAATATTCATAAGCTTTTTGATAGTCATTTTTCTCATGATATAGTTGCCCTAGTTTGCCAAGTGTTGTGTATTGATAAAAATCATTTTTAAAGACTTTAGTAAATCCGTCTAAACTTTTTTTAAGCCAAGTTTCTACTGAATCAATAGGATGAATGGTTGATGTACTCAAGTTGGCTAAAATGCCATAATATTCAAATGAATTGGTATTGTGATTTTTTTCTAAAAGATTTTTGGCAAGCAAAAGCATAGAATCTCTTTTAGTATTCAATCCTTGTTGAAAATAGATTATTCCTAAAATACTTAAATTGGCAGTATACTGAGGATGATTTATGCCAATCGATTCTCCTAGCATTTTTATTGATTCAATTACTAATTTTTCGGCCTTATTTAGTTGCCCTAAGTATATATAGGTCAGCCCTAATTGGGATAAACTCATTCCATAAAAGGGACTATTTGCTATTTTAAAAATGTCTTTCGATTTATTTAATAATTCCTCTGCCTTAATTAAATTATTATCATTAAGTGCCATTAATCCAAGATGATATATAGCTATGCCATAATAATAATTATTTTCATCATTTAATTCCTTAAAAATGCGGCTAGCTTCTTCAAAATGATTTTTTGCTTCGGCAGTATTATTACGATAAAAATGATATAAACCAATATTACTAGTACTAAGGCCTAAGTTTTTTTTTGCATGAAAATGATTAGGGTCTTTTAGTAATATTTTTTTCAAAACTTCTTT
This sequence comes from uncultured Saprospiraceae bacterium, assembly GCA_964644655.1. Lineage (GTDB taxonomy): Bacteria > Bacteroidota > Bacteroidia > Chitinophagales > Saprospiraceae > JAFMDF01. The sequence goes on from CAZXYA010000306.1 coordinate 2,486, forward strand.
ACTTGAATTCATTAAAGCTATACCTTCTTCAAATTCTTGAAAAAGTTGCCATTTCAATAGACCTATATTTCCTTTAGTGACATTCCATTCGAATAAGGTAGTTTCTTTATTAGTGGTTTTATAAGCAATTTCCCAATAAGTAAGCGCATTTTCTAAATACTCTTTTGCTTTATATTTTTGCCCTAACCCAAAATAGACATTGCCTATTCCTGTTAAGCAAAAAGCATAGCCTCTCGTTAAAGTATCTCCTGATTTTTCAAAAATTTCTTTTGCTGGAAAAAAGAAAGAATCAATAGTTGATAAATAAGATTTACTTTTAATTAAACCTTGTCCAACATCCATGAGTGCTTCGGCATAGGCTGTATCATGTTTTGATATAAGCCCATTTAGTCTCAAACGTTCTCGACTACATTTCAATTCTTGTCTCAAATCTGTATTTTCAATACTTTTTAAGATGCAATCTTTTTGTTCTTCTATTAGGATTTTTAAGCTATCTTGCTGACTGTAACCTGAGGTAAAAACAAAATGTAATAAGGTAACTAAAAATAGTTTTTTCATTGTTATATAAGTTAGTTCTACTTTGTCATATTAAATTTTAATTCTAAGAAGTTAAAAAATCGAATTTAATTTTGGTTTTGAAGTAGTAGATATGCCAAAATTTTCAAAATTTGGCATATCTAAGCAAACGATATTTTAAAGTGACAAAGTAGAGTTAGGTACTTTTTTTATTCAATTAAAACAAAACCTGCCCAGTCATAAGGTGAATATTTTTCTTTAATCATACTCAATTTTGCCTTGCGAAGCGCTTGGTGAACTGGCAGTTTTTTCTGTAAAAGATTTTGGTAAAAATATTCCATTAAGATTCTAGTTGGCATAGCTTTTACTTCCCACCTTGAAAGAATTAAATATTTGACACCAGCTAATTGTAAGGCACGTTCCAAACCAAATACGCCACCATTTAAAAAAAACATACCACTTCCTGATTCGCAGGCAGAAAGAACCATCAGCGGAACATTTCTGAAATCAAAATCTAATATTTCAAAAGCAGTTAAAATATCATCTGTACTATCTTTTAAGCCTATTCCTTCTCTCCAAGTAATATTAGCGTCCTCAAAAGTAAGACCAGACCTCAAAAAAGGATTCTCAAAAAGACTACCTTCTATTTGCTGTAAATAATTAGAACTTTGTTTTTTATGAGAGGTAGGTAACCAAAAACTATGGTCACTAAAATGAATTATTTTTTTAATTTTATTAGAAGCTTGTTCAATAAAATAATTTTCCTTTGATTGGCTACGAGTAAAAAGTTTTGTGGTAAAATCTTCGCCTAAAGCAATAGTATTAATATTTTTTATCTCCTTTAATCCATCTGTTAGCGTAATCCAATTGCCACCGCCTTTTCTGGTATCTGGAGAAAAAACTTGATGATGCTCTGTTGTTTGTTTGTATTTAGCGCCACCAAATAATATTAAATGATTTGATTGTATCTTTTCCTCCTCAACGCTTGTAATAAAGTTACTTAAATTAGAAAAATAGCGAATCCGATACTTTTGAGCTAAGTAAGAAGTATCATTATCTAGTAATCCTTCCAATGAAATTTGATTTAATTGCCCTGCTGGCGAAAAATAAATAGTGTGCGTGTTGGAAGGAATGTATTTTTCGAGTGGTGTCCAGACAATATTTTTTATAAGTTTATTTATTGTAGGTTTATTAATGAATTGCCTTCCCTTGTGGCTTTTTTCTTTGGACAAGGTATTTAAAATATTTTCTAATTGATCTCCTGAACATAATTTGATAAAATCAATTTTTCCATCTTGATGATATATAAATGCCCCATAATAAAAGTATGGGCTTTTCTCTAAATCTATTATAACATTAGTTCCATATTGAAAAACATCTATGGCTATTTCACCAGGTCTTAGTTTTTTGCTCAATAAATCTATTGTTGGTTTACTATTACTTACCACGTTTTCATCAATCTTTTTTGTTAGCGTTTCAATTTCTACCTTCAATTGAGTAATTTCAGAAAGATTATTATCTTTGATTAATTTGGAATATTTTTGCTTTAATTTTTCTTTCTTTTCTCGTAAAGGAATGTTTTTTGTATTTTTTTTAGAAAATTTTTCTAAGTTTTCAAGTAAAGCATATCCTTTATATCTTAGATAGAAATTTGCTAATTGCTGAATCGTTTTTTTATCAGTATTCTCTTTTTCTAATGCAGTCTCAAGAATATAGCTAATACTATTATGGGTAGTTCTATAAAAATGTATGATGCCTAAGTCATCTAAATAAGGAACAATATTTTCTAATTTTTGCAAAGTTAGGGTTGTAATTATTGAAAATATCGAATCTTCTTTTTGATAGTTTCCTTTTAAGCGGGATAAATGACCTAGTTTTACAAGAACTCCTAAATAGTCATAGTGATACTGACCAAAATGCGACTTTAACTGGAAAGCTGCTTTATTTAGAACGGAATCTGCTTGGGCATAAAGTCCTTTTTTTAACATTAAATATCCTAAAATATCATTTTTTTTACCAGAAAGGGTAGAATCTTGGATTTGTTTAAGAAAAATTTCGTCAGATTTATTTAGAAAAATTAAAGCGGAATCAATAGAATGTTTATCACTCATCGCATGTAAATTTCCTAAATTATGAAGAATACGGCTATAGGCATAGGCGTTTGGTTTTGCTATACTTTCTTGAATGGTTTTCGCTTTTTTTAAAACAGAATCTGCCTTGATAATTTCATTTAATTTTAAATAAGTTGCTCCAAGATTGTTTAGTGCGGTTGAATAGACAGGGTGTTCAATGTTGTAATTTTCTTGTGAGAGCCTGCAGGATTCTTCCAAATAATAAATAGCCTTATAAGTATCTCCTAAAGCCAAATAGCCATTGCCTAAATTGTTTGTGATCTGATGATCAAAACTACTAACTTTGGCTGCTTTAAATATGGCAGCTGCTTGTTCTAAAAAATTTATACCATCAATAACTGCACCTATTTCAACAGATAATGTGCCAATGTTCATGGTCAAGACGCCTACCTGAAAGTCATCACTAGAAAAAACCTTTTTTAATAAGACTAATGATTCTATAAGCAATTCTTTAGCTTTTAAGAGATTCCCCCCGAATTGGTAAAGAATACCTATGTTTGCCATTGTAACAGCATATCTTTGAATATTTACAAATGAAGAATCCATCCTAAGACGTGCCTCAAGAATAGGTTTTGCTTGATTAAAATAAATAGATGCCGAATCATAATTTGATAAATGTAAATAAATGCCTCCTAAAAGATTAGCAGCTAAAGCATCTTGAGTACTGTCATTAACGATTCTTGAAAGTTCCAAGGATTTAAAAGCTAATTCTTTTCCTTTTTCAAAATTGCCTAATCGCATATAAGTTTCTCCAATTGTTCGACAGATGATACGATATTCTTTATGATGGCTTAAATCAAGGCTATCAAGGGCTTTTTTTGCAGGCAGAAGATACTTGTCTAAACCCTCTTTGAATCTTCCTTTGAAAAGATAAGCCATGCCTACGTCGCCCATTCTAAAAAAATAAATGGAATCTTGCCCCACTTGTTTTTCATAAAGTTTTACTGCTAGCTCTGCATATTGAATCATGCTATCAATCTGACCTTGCTCTTGAAAATGAGGCATCAAACTATCCACTTCCTCCAAACTAATATCAGGTAAACTATCTACTTGCCCAAAAGCAAAAAAGGCATTAAAAACCAACCAAAAAGAAAAAAGAAATCGCTTCGTCATATTTTATATTGTTTACTTGTACTATTCTAAAAAAGCTCGGTTCGTTATCAAAAAAATAAAAAAAATTGAAAAGTTGATAACGGTATCGCTGATTTAGTAATTAGGTAGGGTAAAGACTATTTCTTGAAAATTAAATTAAAACAGAACGAATATAAAAAAATAACGCTATGATGTGTAACAATCATCATTTTACTAACATAGGTCAATTTTTTAGCTAAAAGAAAAAAGATACTTTAATCGTTTAAAATTCTAGCGTAAAACCAACTATAAAATGAATAAAAACACCAATCCATTTAGCGAAGAAGATCTAATAAAGGGTATTATAAATGATAATCCTGACATTCTAGAGTGGCTGGAAAAAACATTTTATCCCGAAGTTCAGAAACAGGTTAGGAGTAGAGGAGAAAATGCTGAACTTAGCACAACAATTTACACGGATATTTACATAGATATAAAATTAAAGGCGGAGAATAATCAATATCAATTTTTGAACAAATTCTTTCATTTCTTTTTGGCAAAAATTAAAGGTAAAATACAAAACCATCAGACCAAAGAGGGAAGAAGGGAAAAAAGGAAAAGAGAATTTGAAATAGAAACTAGAAAAAAAAATAAACAATTCAACTCGCTAAATCCTGAATTTAGGACTATGGCAAAAGAAGAAGAAGAATATTCCTCAAATGGAGAATTCTTTACTTTTAAATATTTAACTGTAGATTCTGAAAAAATGAAATCTATTTACACTTGTATTAAAAAATTATCTACAGATAATCAGGAATTTATCAAAAAAAGAATTTATGAAGGATACTCCATTGTAGAAATGCTAGATTATTTTGAAAATCTTAATAGCTCTGAAGCCATAAGGGTTAAACAACACAGAATTTTTAATAACATAAAAAACTGTTTAGGCATTTAGTTATCCTAAATCTGGCCTCCTAACAGAAACAATATATTCAAGCTTATTGATTAAAAATATAAAATAATGAATCTACAACAACAAAAAATAGAAGCATATATTAATCGTCAAATGGACGGTGAAACATTAAAACGTTTTGAAGATGAAATTGCCAATTCACCTGATTTAGAACAGGAGGTTCGTTGGCAATACAATATTCTGCTTGCGCTTCAGAGACCTGATTTAGAACAAACCATAAATAAAATCGAGAACTCTATTAAACCAGTTTCTCCGGATTCTTCATCTTTTTGGAAGGATAGAAGCTTTCTAATGTTTGTGGTATTTTTCCTTTTAGTTACTCCATTGATAACTTTTCTATTTTTCAATACAAAAATACTCACTTCTGATAATGATAATATCCCAGAAGATGTATTTGAATTATTCGATGAAAAATTTGACCCCACACCTAGCACCCCATTACAGTATCAGCCAGAAACCTATGAAGTCGTATCCGCTAAGGAGACAAGTATTGAAAAATTAGTACAGCAAGTAAAACAATATTTTGGTAATGGAGATTTCCAAAAAGCCTTAGATATTATCAATTTATTAGAAGTACAAAGCTGGAAACCAGATGAATTGTATCTTTATAAAGCTAATGCGTATTTAGCTTTAAATCGAGCAGAAGAAGCTTTGGCTATTTATGATATTTTATTGGAAAGTGATACAAACATAGAAGATGAGTTAAAATGGTATAAAGGGTTAGCTTTATTAAAATTACAACGCTCAAAGGAAGCCAAAAATATATTCAATGCTATTGATGTAAACAATCCCTTTTATAACGCAAAAGCAAAAGGAATAATATCAGATTTAGAAAAAATAAAATAACATAAATATGTTTATTAGGTATTTATTCGTCTATTTTTCTTTAAGTTTCTTTTCAAATTTAGCCATTAGTCAAGCAGAGTTGGATAAAAAACACATCAATAATAGTTTGGTGACGCTTAGTTTAAGTTATGAAGACGCATCTGTTCGACATCCATTTGGTTTTACCCCTAAAGATGCAGCCATTCTGAAATTATTGAAAGCAAAAGAATACGGACTTGGTTTCATTATTCAAAAAGGAGGTAAAAAATATATTATTACAGATGCTCATGTTATTGATGGTATTCACTCCAAAAATGCTCAATTAATTGCTCATGCTAAACGAGAAAATACTATAAAAAACTATGAAGTTACTATTATTGGCGGAGATACTCAATATGATATAGCGGTCTTAAGTTTTAAAAATCAAGCTGATTATCAAGATTTTGAATGGCTTGAATTTACAGATACCCCATTACAAGCAGGAAAAGAAATCATTGCAGTAGGTTCTAACTTGATTGAAGAACAATTTCAGCGAGGTAAATTAGATAAAAAACTGGATTTAATTGCTAATAAAGCTTTTGGGTGGTTTCAATTCTGGGAAACGACAGCTGCTATTTTTAAAGGGTTTAGTGGAGGACCAATACTGGATAATAATGGTAAAATCGCAGGAATTAGCTCCTTTATTGCGCAAGATAATAAGTCCTATATTTTAGATTCTTCTTTTGCAAAAGCAGCTATCGAGGAAATTATACAAAATAATGGAAGAGTTAAACGAATGTTTCTTGGCCTAGAAATTGCTGATTTTGGAGATGGTATTCCAATAATTAATGATATTATTCCAGGAGTAATTACTGATTTAGACAAGGAAAAATTAAAAAATGGCAGATTAAAAAGTATTAATGGAGTCAATGTAACATCCATTCATCAAGCTTTACTAATCATGGAAGATATCGCTCCAAATTCATTAGTTAAAATACAATATGAAAAAAACGGCGAGGATAAGTATTTTGAAGTAAAAAGCGGCACATTAACTATACAAGCTCTTGAAAAAATTGCTTGTCATTTTATTGAGAAAAAAACAGATTTTCTTAACCTTGATGAACAGGATAATACCACCTATTTTGGAAAAGATACATTAACTGCTATAGGAATAGAAGTATCAGGTAAAGAATACTTATATCACATTAGCAATTTAAAAGATATGGGAGCAGTTATTCGATTATGTAGTTTTTATGGAGGGAAAATTCATTATCAAAAAAATTATAAACAGCCTGCTCCAAGAAAATACCTTCTTGGAAAGGAGTATCCGCTCGGAAAATTGCTTTATTATTGAATTGTTCCTAGTTCCATAGCTTTCAACACAAAACAGCCTGCTCCAAATAAATTCAAAGCAGGCTGTTCCATAATAAATATATCTTTTAATAAATCAGGCCAAAACACCCACCTCAACAACCATCCCATTAACAGCCGCATTCCCAGTCAATTCATCCACAAAAAACTCATCCGTCAAATCATTCATACTCACCCCAGGATGTGTTGCTGCCACCTGCATTTTAATATCTTTCCGCCCATGCCCCCAACCATGAGGAATACTGACCACCCCCTGCATCATTTCATCAGAAATTTCAACGGGCAATTCGATTTGACCAATTCTAGAACTCACCGCTACTTTTTGTCCCTTCACTAAATTACGAGCAGCAGCATCCGTTGGGTGCATTAAAATAGTGCATCGGTCACCGCCTTTTACTAAGCGATGACTATTATGCATCCAAGAATTATTACTTCTTAAATGTCTTCGACCGATTAGTAGTAAATGCCCATTGGTGTCTGGCGCAGTTTGTAGCCGTTTTAAATCATCTTGGAATATTTGAGGCACTAAATTAATTTTTTGTTCCTCTGTATGTAAGCGTTCTGGGAAACGAGGTTTTAATGGTCCTAAATCTAGCCCATGTTCCGCTGCTTTTACTTCTTTTAGAGACAAGCCATATTCCCCTTTTCTAAGACCACTATCTAAAATCATGGCTGGTGTTAATTGATATTGGGCAGCTATTTTTTGTCGAGAGGCTTCGTCCGCTGGTAAATCACCAACCTTCATTCTTCTGGTCAATTCTTGAAAAATTTCGTAGTCATATTTTGCGCCTTCCACTTTTTCAAAAACAGGGTCAGAATATTTTACCACATTTCTAATGGATAATTGATTAAAGCCAATGTCAAAATGCGGGACTTCTAAACCTGTTGCTGGAGGCAAAATAATATCGGCATGTCGAGTGGTTTCATTTAAATAAATATCGACACAAACCATAAATTCTAGGCTTTCAAAAGCTTCGTCTAGTTTGCTACCATTCGGAACAGATAAAACTGGGTTGCCACAAGAAGTGACCATTGCCCTGATTTGCCCTTCTCCTTTTGTCAGAATTTCATCGGCTAAGGTGACGGACGGAAATTCACCGTTGAATTCAGGTAAATTTCTCACTCTACTTTTCCAACGTCCTAATTGTCTCTTTTTTCCTTTTGCAGGTCGAACTGGGTCAAAAGCAGGAGAAGGCAACATAAATCCACCAGCCCTATCCATATTTCCAGTTAGAATATTCAAACAATGTACTAGCCATTGACATAAGCTACCAAATATTTGCGTTGAAACACCCATTCTACCATAACATACCGCCGCACCAGCATTCATAAAGTCTGCTGTTAATTGCTGAATAGTTTCGGCTGGAATGCCTGTTTTTTCAGCGGCTGTGGCTATAGTATACTCCTTGATTAAACCCTTTAATAAATTTATTTGTTCCCCTTCTACTAAATGCGTTAAATGCCTTAAGTTTAATTTTGGTTGTTCCAATACCTCATTCACCATTGCCAATAATAACCAAACATCCGTGCCAGGTTTTATAAAAATATGCTGACTCGCTTTATCCGCCGTTTCTGTTTTTCTAGGGTCAATCACGACTACTTTTCCGCCCCTTTTTTTAATCGCTCTTAATCGTTTGCCCAAATCTGGTGCAGTCATAATACTGCCATTAGACACCAATGGATTACCTCCTAAAATCAACCAAAAGTCTGTTCTATCAATGTCTGGAACAGGCATCAAAGCTG
>CAZXYA010000307.1:0-11047 GCA_964644655.1 uncultured Saprospiraceae bacterium
GAAGGATGAACGAACAATAAAAGTCCAAGAGGACTATTATTGAGAAGAGAACCACGAAGTGGAAGGGAGAATGAACCGTGTAACGGGTGGGTTAGTCGCCGAGCAGGATTTAAACTTAATTACTTTACAGTATGCTAACCATCACTACTAAGATTAAATACCTAAAATGATTAGTCGTTTCTTTGAATTACCTCAACATCAAACTTCTGTCCGTCGTGAAGTCATTGGTGGGATTACTACTTTTTTGACGATGGCTTATATTATTATCGTCAACCCAAGTGTGCTATCTGAAACAGGGATGGATCAATCTGCTTTGGTGGTCATTACCTGCTTAGTTGCTGGGTTGGCTACCATTTTAATGGGATTAATTCCTAAAGTTCCCATTGCTATGGCACCTGGAATGGGCTTAAATGCTTTTTTTGCTTATTCTATTGTTTTAGGTGATGGCATTTCTTGGCAAATAGCTTTAGGTATGGTTTTTTGGGCAGGTATCTTGTTTTTGATTATGTCCATTTTTGGTGCTAGAGAAAAAATTGTGGCAGCTATTCCTAAAACTTTAGTAACCGCTATTTCTGTTGGTATAGGTTTATTTATCCTTTTTATTGGTATGAAAAACATGGGATTGATTGTCGATCATCCTGCAAAATTAGTGACCCTAGGTGCTTTTACGCCTGAAGTATTGATTGGTTTATTTGGATTATTTCTAACCATTACCTTATTCTTGCGAGGTATTAATGCCGCTATTTTAATTGGAATCGTGGTCGCTACTTTGTTAGGATTTGCTTTTGGTTTGGTGGAATTACCCGCTTCGGGGATGGCTTTTAATATAGACATCAGCTCGGTGGCTTTTCAATTAGATATTATGGGTGCTTTAGAAATTGGTTTTATTGGAACTATTTTCGCCCTTTTTTATACCGACTTATTTGACACCATCGGTACTTTAATGGCATGCACAAAAGAGGCAGGCTTGGTACAAAAAGATGGATCGATCAAAAACTTTAAAAAAATGTTAGGGGTAGATGCCATTGCTACTTTAATGAGTGGGGTATTAGGTACTTCTCCAACAACAAGCTATATAGAATCTGGGACGGGTATTGCTGCTGGTGGTCGTAGTGGTTTGACCGCAGTTGTCACAGGCTGCTTGTTTTTACTAGCGATCCTTTTCACCCCGTTAATTGCACTTGTGCCAGCCTATGCAACGGCTCCTGCCTTAATTATGGTTGGATTTATGATGGTTCATCAAACAGCTCAGATTCCTTGGGGAGATTACGAAGAAGCGATTCCTGCTATCCTTACTTTTATGCTCATGCCCTTGAGTTTTTCTATTGCGACAGGTTTAGCGTGTGGCTTTTTGTCTTGGACGATTATAAAAATAATGATGGGGAAATTTAATGAAATTAGCTGGGTGATGTATGTTATTGCTTTGTTGTCATTGGTTAGTTTGGTGGTTTAATCAGTTGTCGGTTGTCCGTTGGACATACTAACTGACAACCGACAACTCAATTAGCTTGAACATCTTGCCGAGGAATAAAAATAAAATTAGCCCCAATTTCACTAATGACAAACATACAAAGCTGTTCTTGCGGGTCTTTATAGACTTGTCTAAAATTATCGATGTTTTCCGTTTTAATAATTTGCTTGGCGGCAAATTCTTCTAAAATAGATAAATTAATGGACCAAGTACTTTTTACTTTTTGTGGGTCTATAACAGGAATACCTACCTCTATTTCCTCTTGATGAACAATGAAAATAGGATAATTAGACACGTTTTGGTCTAAAACTGAATCTGCTGCTTTTGATAATATAGGGATATATTGTCTAATTTCTCTTTCTATTTGTTTTAAAATAACTTCTTTTTTCATGCTAGCTTTTAAGGCACAAAAATAATCTATTTTTTAGAGAGTTTTGTTTTTAATGTCTTAACTTTTTTGGGAGATAATTTTAGCGTTTGACTTAGTGCCTTTTCGGAAAAATGATATTTTAATAAAAAAATAGCGATGGCTGATTTGAGTTGTAAAAGGGTGAAATTCTTTTTGTTGGAGATATTTTTTAGGTCATTTAAATATTCGATGATTGTATTATATTTCTCGTCTGAAATATTTTTTTTAAAATCTAGAATGAATGATTGTTCTATTTTTGTATACTTAACGATATCTGAAACAGCAACTTTTTCACTTAATAGTGTATGTATGAAATCAACATCTTTTGTTAATTTACCTAAAAAATTACCTATTTGAGTACCATTCTCTAATCCTTTCTCTAATCCTTTCTCCATTCCTTTCTCCATTCCTTCTTTTATACCAAGTTCTAAACCTTTTTCCTTGCCCAATTCTAACCCTTCCTCTTTAGCCATTTCTAAATATTAGGAAGGTCTTTATCCAAAAAATCAAAGCCTTTTTTAAGGTCAATTTTTTTAGCAAATACAGGATAATGAAAGTCTAAAAACTCATAGAAAAATTCTTCTAAAATGGCTTTCCAAAGACGATCTTGTCTATTCATTTGTTTTAGCTTTCACTAATTTATAAATAAAACAAGATAACTACTAATGAAAAAAGCCATTTTACAACATAATTTTTCTTCAAATACTTAATCTTCAAATGCTAATTAAATAGATTATCTAAATTAGTCGCAATCCCAATTCGTACCCCAAAATCTAAATAGTTACCATCTTGAAAAGAACTAATAAATTCTAATCTAAATATCCTAGCGATATTATCAATTCCATAACCAACTTCAAAATAATTTTGAGAAAAATCGGTATTTAAATAATTGACAAAAATATTCTCTTTGATTCCTAATAATTGCACTTCAAAAATTTGAGAAACCAAAAATTTCCTAAATTGATAATGGACATGCGCATTCAAATAGGCATCATTGGTACTAAAGGCATAATAATCTAGTAAGCGGAAACTGCCTACGGGGTCAGTAGTTGAAAAGATCGTCTGATTGCCTAAGAAATGTTTATAATCAGGAAATTGCATATTTTCTTGATTGAAAAAAGTTCCTGCATTTACCTTAATATCCATTTTCCCTCGATACCCTACTCTGAATTCATGTTGAAACCCTAGTTCTAGATGGGTAAAATTGTCATTAATTGTAGGGCTATCGCTATAAAAATTTTGTCGAACATTCAACGAAAGGGTAGGAGAGGAATTGGAGATAGCATATTTTTTATTATTTCGAATACGGTACTTTTGCCAGGGTTTGCCACTAATACCAAAAGTCCCTATGAGTGCCTGATGGGTAGGGAAACCACCACTTGTTTCTAAATTGAGTGGAATATTAGGGACATAATCCCGATCGTCTCTATTAAAGTAAACAAATGTCGTATTGTTTTGTAAGGTATTTCTTTTAGACCATTCTGCAGTTGCTTCAATGCTCCATTTTCGATTGACTTGTTGCTTATAGACTAATTGGACGAACTCCTTTTCATACAGTCGAATAAAATTATTTTCCGAAATTAAACTGGTTATCGTATTGACGGATGGATGAATGGGATTGTCTGGATTGTACTGGAAAATATATTTGCCACCACTTAATCGAATTTGTCCTCTGCCTTTATAACCATTCGAAGTCACTTTCGTACCATCTGAACCTGCTGTAAGGGTGGTACTTGTAGGTGATTTTCGATTAAATGTTAGTCCTGTATCAAAGCGATAATTGAGCTTTTTTCTAGCGAAGCCATATCGTGCGGTTCCTTCTAAAAACCAGCGATTGTTATTTTTATAATCCTGACGATACCCCAAACCATATTCAAAACGATAGCCTTCTACCGTATTAAATTGGATGGTGTTTAAAGCAGGTTTTATATAGAACCTTTTTTCTTTTGTTTTACCATAAGATCCACCAAATAATAAATCGCCTATTCCAAATCCTTCTTTTTTCTTCTTTTTCCGAACCCCTAGAGAATCTTTTCTGGCTTCCTCCTTATCTGCGACAATCATACTGTCAACTACCTCATACCCTTTGACCTCTAATTTTGTCAACGGAATTGGTCGAATATTTTCCCAATACACAGAGTCTCGTTTAGTTGCCATAGAATCAATTTCAAAATTATAGGTCGATGTTACTTCTGGTTCTTCTTGTGCAGCTCGTTCTTCTTTTTCATATTCTTTGAGCATTTTCTTTAACTCTTTTCTAGTCACTTCTTTGCCTTCAGATAAGCGACCTTCTATATCTTCAACTTTAGCATTTCGGCTTTCCTCAATTTGTTTGGCTAATTCTTTTTCTATGGCCTCATCAATTACTTCTACTTCGTATGCTAAATCTTGGTTAATGGTAATCTTATACTCAGCGATAGAAGCTAAATAATTGGCTTCAAATTTAAAACCAAAATATTTTCCTGTTACTTTATATTGTAAACTGATAGGTAGCCAAACTTTTTCTTCAATAGGCGCATATACCTGTTTGGCATTAATGGCAATGCCCGATTTAAAGGTTTTTAAATCCAAACTATGAATAGCCCAAGTTCCATCTACTAAATTGAGCGTTCCTGCAAAAACATTATCTCCTCTACTTCTAGGAATGACTCGAATTTTATCAATTTCTTTGCCTTGATCTACAAAAAAACCTTCGTAAACAAATTTATAATAAGCAAATGCCTTTGGCGATAATGGGGAAATGACTCCTGCTATATCTGGTTCATAAAAACTGGCATTAATAAAACCATTAGGATTGACATTATCATTATCTGCATTGCCTGTAGTATAGATGGAAATGACCTTTTCTTCGTAGGTATTGGGGCGAGTATAAGTCACTTCATTAACGGATTCACTTGTGAAGGCAAAAGTAGAATCAACCCCTTCCTTGGCAATCATTTTTCGCAAAAAAAACGGAGAATCTATTAATCGACCGGAGCCCTTGATGTAAACTTGGGCAGTATAGGCATCTAATTGGTTGATATGGAATTTTGCCTTAGCAATCGCTTTTCGCATGATGGTATAAGCAGGGTCTCTGCCACCAGAAGTAACTTCTACTTGTGCTAATTCATAAGTTTGTTCTTTGAGTATAATATTAGTAGTGACAAAAGCATTGGACACATTAATTCTTTTGACAACAGTTTCATAGCCAATCGTTTGAAAAGTCACATTATATACACCAGCAGATAAGCGATAAACATAATTGCCTTCTACATTGGAGGTGGTGCCTGTACCTAATTCTTTTACATAAATGGTGGCGTATGGAATTGGATTACCATTGGTATCCGTAATGATGCCATTTATGCCGCCTGCAAATAAGAAGTTGCTTAAAAATAAGAAAAATAAGGTAGAAAGAAGGTGTCGGGTTAAAATCATAAAGATTTGGTTAAAATAGTTACTTGGGTGTTGTTTAAAGCGAAATTACTGGTTATTTATTATAATCTGCTGTAGATTTAATAATTACAATTATATAACGAATGAAGTCTTTTAAAAAATGAAAATACCGACTAAATAATCTTTTTTTTCGACAGACTGTAGGGTTTTCTTACTTATAAATACCTGAGCAGAAATATTCGACACTTTTTGAGGATACTAAGTTAATGAGCTTAGCATTTGGTCTAAAACGCTTTGTTTACCTCATTTATCTTATGAACTCATCAACTCATGACCCACTTTCTAAGACAAGTAATATTTAATATACCCTTAGTTTAAAATAGCAAATTTTGCAAAAAAGGAGGAGGATAAATAACAAATAAAGATAATAAGTCGTAATAGTAGGACAAGACTCCTAACTCTTTTTTAACTTTGTATTCATTTAATAGAAAAGAAATTGGTTTTTTATGCTATAATTGGATGCTTGACTTTAGTCACCTAAATAAATGAAGAAGGTTATCACTCGTTAACTGAAGTCAAGAATCCTATATAATTGCATGAAATCATAGAAAACTAGCAAAAGTCAGCAGAATAATATGGAAGATTTAAAAACACAAATAAATATAGCAAAATTACCAGAGCATATAGCGGTAATCATGGATGGAAATGGACGTTGGGCGAAGGGAAGAATGCAGCCTAGAGTTTTTGGGCATAAAAATGGCGTGAAAGCAGTACGAGAAATAACGGAGGCTTCTGCCGAACTGGGCATAAAATATTTGACACTTTATGCTTTTTCTACAGAAAATTGGAATCGTCCTTCTTTTGAGGTAAATACCTTGATGCGTTTGTTAGTAGATACGATAGGGAGAGAAGTGAAAACGTTAAATAAAAATAATATTCGGCTGAATGCCATCGGCGATTTATCCAGATTACCTACCAAAACTAGGGATGCGCTTTTAGATGGTATTGAAAGTACGAAGCATAACACTCGAATGGATTTGGTGTTAGCCTTAAATTATAGTGGTCGTTGGGATATTTTAAATGCCACTAAAACTATTGCCCAAAAAGTGGAGCGGCAAGAACTAAAAGCAGAAGAAATTACAGAAATAACTTATAAGGAAGCCTTGAGTACAGCAAAATTCCCTGACCCTGACTTAATGATTCGCACCAGCGGCGAAACCCGCCTTAGTAATTTTTTGTTGTGGGAGTTATCTTATGCTGAATTTCAATTTATTCCTACCTTATGGCCCGATTTTACCAAAAATCATTTGTACGAATGTATTTTAAATTACCAGAATAAAGAACGTCGGTTTGGAATGATTAGTGAACAATTGGTATAAAATGACCAATTCTTTCCTATGAAAATTCCTAATTGAAAATTGAAAATTGAAAATTGAAAATCAAGCCAAACGTATCCTTCCTAACATTTGATGTTAAATAGTGTTAAGAATATAGTTAAATAATCACGAATTGCTAAATCTATTCGTTCAATTACTAAAATTTGCGACCTTTGTGTTCTTAAATGGGCAATGTCCCTTTTCCCATTTAAAAGAACCAATTAATATCTATTAATTATTCCTTACTTTTGGAACTTGCATTTAATTATTGAATGAAGATAAGCGATTAAACCTGCTATTCTCTTCCAAAAGTATTTTACCTTACTAGTGCTTGAATGTTCATGAAACGATTTTATTTTTTACTACTCTTTGTCTGCTCTCTTTTTGCAATTAGCCCAATTTTTGGACAAGTTGCAGATAGTATTCCTGCCATAGATTACAGTAAACCAGCCGATTATGAAATTGGAGGCGTAACCGTAAAAGGCAATAACTATAGTGATGCCACCGCTTTAAAATCTATTGCAGGTTTGAAAGTAGGAGATAAATTACGTATTCCTGGCCCAGGAATTGCGGCAGGCCTTAAAGCACTCTGGAAGTTAAAATTATTTACAGATGTAAGGATTTCTGCAACGAAAGCAATCGGTGAGATCATCTTTTTGGAGATTGCTGTTTTAGAACGACCTAGATTAACCACCTATGCCTATAAAGGGGCTAAAAAATCTAGGCATAGTGACTTAAATGATGAGGTGAACAAATTTTTAACAAAAGGTGGTATTGTAACAGAATCCACTAAAAAGAATGCAGAAGAAGCGGTTAAAGATTATTATAAAGGAAAAGGATATTTTGATGCAGTCGTTTCTGCTAGAGAGAAAGTAGATTCCTCTAGAGCGAATTCTGTCCAATTAGAATTTTTAATTGACAAAAAAGATAAAGTAAAAATTAAGAATATTGCTATTATAGGGAATAAAAATGTAAGTGCTAAGAAGTTAATCAAACAGTTTGAGGAAACAAAAACCAAAAAGAAGCTTTTTGCTAGTTCTAAATTGGTCAAAGCAGATTATGAGGCGGACAAACAATTAATGATTGACTATTATAATACCTTGGGCTTTAGAGATGCCAGAGTCATTAAAGATAGCATTTGGCGGAATGATAGTGGGGAATTAATGGTTGATATTACGATTAATGAGGGGAACCGATATTTTTTCCGAAATATGACTTGGAAAGGAAACTCTATTTATGATGATGAGACTTTAGCAAAAGTATTGGGTATTGTGGAAGGAGATGTTTATGATGAGCAACTATTAGAAACTAGATTACAATTTGACCAAGGTGGACGAGATGTGAGTACCTTATATATGGACAATGGATATTTATTCTTTAATATCGAACCTGTAGAAGTAGCAGTGGTTGGAGATTCTATTGACTTAGAATTTAGAATTTTTGAAGGTCCACAAGCAACGATTGATCGAGTTACGATTACTGGAAATGATAGAACACATGAGCATGTTATCCGACGAGAATTGAGAACAAGACCTGGACAAAAATTCAGCCGTTCTGATATTATACGTTCTCAACGATCTATTATCAATTTGGGTTATTTTAATCCAGAAGCTTTAGGTATCAATACGCCAGTTAACCCACAAAGAGGAACGGTGGATATAGAATATACGGTAGAGGAAAAGCCTTCGGATCAATTAGAGTTATCAGCTGGTTGGGGCGGTTTCCAAGCAAGAGTCATTGGTACCCTAGGGGTCACTTTTAATAACTTCTCTTTGAGAAATATCTTTAATAGAAGTGCATGGCATCCATTACCACAAGGAGATGGGCAAAGATTATCCTTAAGAGCGCAAACAAATGGTAATTTTTACCAATCCTATAATGTTTCTTTTACAGAACCTTGGTTAGGTGGTAAAAAACCGAATGCCTTGACAGTAGCAGGTTCTTTTACTTTATTATCGAATGGGGTTAATAGAGAAAGTCCTAGTTATAATGAACTCTCTATTTTAAGAGGTGCCGTAAGTTTAGGAACTAGATTGAAGTGGCCAGACGATAACTTCGTTTCTAGTACCACGCTTAGTTTATCAACTATTGATTTAGTTAATCGACCAACGATTCAGTTGCCAGAAGGTGGATTCTTAGACAATGGTTCTTTCAAAAATTTATCCATCAATCAGACGATTGCTAGAACTTCTATAGATTCTCCTTTATTCCCAACTACTGGTTCTAAAATTTCTTTAAGTGTACAATTAACCCCACCTTACTCTTTATTTAGTAATAAAGACTTTTCTGCAATAAGCGCAGCAGAACGATTTAGCTGGTTGGAATATCATAAGTGGAAAGTTGATGCAGAATGGTATAGTTCTATTGCTGGGAAATTGGTCCTAAAGGTAGCTGCAAAAATAGGTATCTTAGGTACCTATAATGATGAAGTTGGTACTTCTCCTTTTGAGCGATTTGAATTAGGAGGTGATGGTTTATCTAACCAAAGTTTTGCTTTTACAGGAAATGAAATTATTTCTTTAAGAGGATACGAAGTAGAAGATATTAATGGTACAAATACTGCAGGTACACCAGTTTATAATAAATTTACATTTGAACTTCGATACCCATTATCCACTAATCCAAACTCTACTATTTACGCTTTATTATTTGCACAAGCAGGTAATGCTTATGAAACGGTAAGAGATTATAATCCATTTGATGTAAGACGTTCTGTTGGTGGTGGTGTCAGAGTCTTCTTGCCAATGTTTGGAACATTAGGATTTGATTATGGATTTGGTTTTGATAATCCTATTGCTAGAACAGAAGGTTTCCTTCAATCAGGTAACTTTAATATCATTCTTGGTTTTGAACCTGAATAATAGTAGGCAGTATTACAGTTTGCAGTAGATAGTAAAAACGGGATAGTTGTAATGATACAGCTATCCCGTTTTTAGTTTTACAAAGGTAACACAGCTCTCTGAGCTGTGAAAATATTGTTTGCTCATGCCGCCCTCTCACAAAAGGAATTTTAAGGGGGCTGTGTCAAAAGATAAAATATGGTGGCATTTTCTAAGAATTGTTTTTTGACAGTTCCCTTAGAAACCTCTTACCTCACTTCGACTTGTCGAAGCTAGGCATGTATAAAAGAAACGTTTGGTAGTGTCTTAAATGTGTTGATTTCTATTATGCACGCAGAGAACGCAGAGTCCGCAGAGGTCTGAAATACAACCTTTTATCTCTGCGAACTTTGCGTTCTCTGCGTGAAATATCAACGGATTTAACTCACTACCAAACGTTTGTTATTATAGTTTAAGCGAAGGAAGAAAATTAAACAATCGAAACCCCATTCTCATCTGTAGTCAACACATCCGACATATAATCTAAGAAAGGGCGCATATTGGCAAAAGATAGATTCAACTTATCTAAGAAATCATCCGCTAAAACTTCTTCGTCTGTAAAATTGCGAATTAATAAATACTGCTTATAGCGCAATAAATCAATATTGGGATGATCCTTCGGATAGTCCCTTGGGGCTGTTTTTAACTGTTGCCCTTTTAGTTCACCAAAAGTTTCTACAAAGATTGATTGGGCAATAATATCCCGTAATTCCTGCGCATCTGCCGCTATTTCTACTCGAATTCGTTTTAAATCTTCTTTATTGGGCCCCCAGAAACCACCTGCTATGAATGAATTGCCAGGTTCTAAATGGAAATAATAACCACCCCTTCTCAATTTAGTCGCTCTTGTAAAACTGCCACCTCGATTGGTTTTATAAGGCAATTTGTTTTTGGAAAAGCGTACATCTCTATATATGCGGTATACCTTGACATTTTCCACAACATCGTGTTCATTCATCTTTGCTTCTAGTGCTTGCCCAAAAGCTTTTATTTCTTTATCCAGTTCTTGAAATCTAGGTTTATGTTCAGCGAACCATGCTCGGTTATTATTTTGAGCTAGGTCTTTTAGAAATTGGAATAATTCGGGTTGTATGGTCGGCATATACAATTTTTAATTTTCAATTTAAAATTTTCAATTTTCAAAAGGTAGAGATGTGAATTATCGAAATATTACTTGGATTTATCGTAAAATCTAGCGCTCAAGGATAATACTACCTAATTTGAAGGATATAAAATCAACTGAATAATGAATACATCTAATCGCATAAAAAAAGCATTTGCAGCACAAAGAGGCGAAAAAGCGACTAAAAAAAGCCATAAAAAAGATATGGGGTGTTTAGTAATCGCTTGCTTATTTATAATAATGGCTGCCTTGACTTTATTCAAGATATTTATTTAACCAATTAAAATGATAACCCAATGGAAGGATATGGAGCAGTTAGCAATAGGGCCAATCGAAAATTAACTCGAAAGCGCCCCTTTAGAAACGTAGAAAGAAAAGTACCAACTCTAAAAGATAATCAAATAGGTAAAGTACCAT
>CAZXYA010000308.1:0-11029 GCA_964644655.1 uncultured Saprospiraceae bacterium
TGTCGCCCACCATGATGGAAAAAACACCCTTGAAATCCATAGGAGTACTACCCTTCAAAAATTTAAGCGGCGACAATAGCATCAACTATTTTGGGGCAGGTATTCGAGAGGAAATAACCACCCAATTGATAAGTATCCAAGCTTTAGACGTTTTTTCCTCCGAAGTAGTCAATCAGTTTAATACCGCTAAAATGTCCATGTTAGATTTTGGTCAACAAAAGGGGATTGCGCATTTATTAGTTGGAAGTGTTCGCCTAGATGAGCAGCAAAATAGAGTTGTAGATACTAAATTATTGGACACTAATTCAGGTAAATATCTCTGGGCGGCAACCTTTAAAGAAAGTGAATTAGCCGTTACCGCCTTTCAAAAAGAAATTATCCAAAAAATAATTGATGGACTGCAATTGAAATTATCCATACAAGAACAAACGGTTGTTAATGAGACAATAACGAATAATACGGAGGCTTATGAACTTTATTTGAAAGCCAGTCAATATTGGTCTTTCAATGGAGATAGTATCAGAAAATATAAAATTCTTCCGCTCGAAGAATGCATCCGCTTAGATAGTAATTTTCACCAAGCATATACAGAACTTGCAGGCGGTTATATGGATTTAGCAATATTTAGTTTAGAACCCCCTCTCCCCAATTGGGGAGCTGCCCAACAGAAAATTCGTAAAGCCATTTCCATCGCTCCAAATAATCCAACTGCACTTACTAAATTAGGTCGATTACAAAAGAATTTTGAATGGGATTTTAAAGCAGCAGAGCAGACTTTACTAAGGGCCATTAAATTAAGTCCTAAAGACCGTGACGAATACATTTTTTATCTATTGGAAGTAGGTCAAAAGAGAAAAGCGCTAACTCAATATATAGAACTAATTGATACTTATGCAGAAATTAAAAAGGAGGGAAATGTGTTTTTAGCCTTTCTTTATAATTTAAATAATCAGTTTGACAAAGCTAAAGCGATAATAGCAACCATAGATACTGCAACATACCACCAACTAGGAGCTAATACACAATTTTACTTGGCAGAGCATTTTGCCTTCCATAACAATACAAAAAAAGCAATTGAACTTTATGAAAAATCTACTCCTAATGAAGCTATATTAGCTGCCTATAAAGGCTACCAATTAGCAAAGTTAGGAGATTTCGCTAAAGTCGAACAAATCAAATCAAACTTATTGGCTTTAAACCAAACGGCAAGGGTTTCTCCTCTGCATTTTGCTGCTATTGAGATTGGTTTAGGAAATTTGGATGCTACTTTTATTTATTTAGACCAAGCATATCAGCAACGTGATGGGTTAATAACCAATCTTTTATTGTGGAATCCATATCATGATGCCGCTTTTCGGGCTGACCCTAGATATGGGACTTTGTTGAAAAAGATTGGGTTGAAGTAATGAGCAATGCTGGGCGATACTTTGAAAGTCTATTGACACCCCACAACTTGTTCCAATTCATCGGAATCTTTTTTTGGACAAAAAGGAGCAGTAGCTCCGACCACATTTGTATCAAAAGCTTATCGGATGCTCTTAAGGTGCGTAGCACCGACCACATTTAGCTACATTTTAACAAATGTGGTCGGTGCTACGCACCTTTGGTACGGTATTTTAGACACAGAGCATACAAATATTATCGGTACTACGTACCTTTTTGCCCTAAAGCAAACTTGTGGGGTGTCGTTAGACTTTGAAAGTATCACCCACCATTATTACTATTCTTTTACCCCGTGACGGGAAGTCACGGGGTAAATTTAAAGTATCGGAAAACTGAATGGAAAGCTAGGCATATTTACTACAAAACAGTACAAGTTTTAAAATTTAGCATTTTTTCATATTTATCGACAGAAAATCATAAAATTTGGGCGATAACTATATTTTTTTAATCACTTATCGCCCAAAATTATTATTATAAATAATGCTATGGAAATAATTGGCAGAACATCTGAATTGGAAACCTTAGATAATTTGTATAAGAGCAAAAGGTCAGAATTCGCAATTGTCTATGGAAGGAGGAGGGTAGGAAAAACTTTTTTAATCAGTCGAAAATTTGAAGGAAAATTTACTTTTAGGATGACCGCTTTAGCAAAAGGAAATTCAAAAGTACAATTACAAAATTTTCATAATTATTTACTACTTTTTGATTCGACCGCAGTCAATAAACCGATTCCAAAAAATTGGCTAGAAGCCTTTCAGGTATTGATTCAATTTTTATCAAAAGGTAAGGCGACAAAGAAAGTTATTTTTTTTGATGAATTGCCTTGGTTTGATACACATGGCTCGGATTTTTTAATGGGTTTAGAACATTTCTGGAATGGTTGGGCTGCCTATCGTAATGATATTTTATTAATCAGTTGTGGTTCCGCAGCATCGTGGATGATAAAAAAATTGATAAGAGATAAGGGTGGCTTACATAATAGGGTAACAGAAAGACGCCAATCGTTATGTAAAGGATACTTTAGAAATGGAGGCCTTATTTGATTAGTAGTAAGAAAAACTGAATGGAAAAATGAAAATTTACGAGGTGACCCCGAAAAATCGGGGCAAGCAGGGAAGTCACCCCGTAAAACTAAACTCCAAAACAACATGAGAAAATTAATAATACACAGCAGCATCTTTTTAACCTTCCTTTTTTGGAGTAAGCCAATCTTTACCCAAACCAACCTCCAAACCAACCAAAACTACCACATTGAACCCTTCCAACTCCCCGACGGCCCCAGCGGCAACAGCATCAACTGCATCGTGCAAGGACCAAATGGATTTCTTTGGTTGGGGGGACATACAGGGCTTTATCGTTACGATGGCTACCATATTAAACCCTATAAAAATGACCCGACAGATTCTACTTCCATTGCTTTCGCTTATATCGAATGGTTGTTTTGGAGTTCGGATGAATACTTGTGGATAGGCACTTATGGGGGCGGATTGTTTCGATTTGACCCCGATGATGAATCATTTATTCGCTATCAGCATGACCCCAATGATTCGACCAGTTTGTCTAATGATAGAGTGACCGCTATAATAGAAGAGAGTCCTAATATTTTGTGGGTTGGCACCACCAACGGACTCAATCGCCTAGACCGAAAGACGGGCAAATTTGAACAATTTCATGCCAAGGAAAACGACCCAACTAGTCTAAGTTATAATGACATTCGAGCTTTGCATATTGACCGTCAAGGCACACTCTGGGTTGGAACGGGCTTTATTTTTACAGGAAATGGATTAGGAGGGTTAAATAAATTCCATCCAGCAACCAAGACGTTTACCCAATACCTCCATGACCCTAATGACCTTAACTCCTTAGCAGGAGATGTCATCAAAGCCATCTATGAAGACAGTAAAGGCAATTTTTGGGTGGGTGGTGAAAGCGGTTTGCATTTAATGAATCGCACTGAAGGAACCTTCCAACGAATGGTAGATAACCCCGCAGTAGAAGGCGATATTTTTGCACCGGGGATTCAAGCAGGGGAAACAGGCAATATCGTCCATGCCCTACTAGAAGACCATGCCCAAAATTTATGGATTTTTAATTATCATGCCTCCGCTGGTCTAAGCTCTATTGCAAAACTAGACTTGGCGACTAATCAAATGACGACCATTCGAGAAAGAATAGACTTGATTCCTTGGCAAGTTACCCAATGTGCTGATGGAAGTATCTGGACAGCAGGCGCAGGTGTTGGTAGTAAAGTTCATAAGTTGCGCCCTGGGAATGCACAGGTAAAATACATTCCCTTTATGGAATATGTTAATCCAATAGAAGGTATTTATTTTGAAGGCTTGGTAGAAGGCGATGACGGTTTACTTTGGGGAAAATCTACCCATCCGAACAGAGAAAGTCCTCAATTTCATAGTATTGACATTAATACTCTTGAGGGACAGGGAACTCGACAAATACCCAATTTTCAGATTAAGCAAAAGCAAAATGAAGTAATAACCCGTTTTGAATGGGGAATTGGTGCTGTCAGAACAGGAGAAACCATTTGGGGCTGTACTGGAGATAATGCCAGCGGCTTAATGCGATTTCATATTACAGGGCCTGAAAGCAGACAGTATCTACATGACCCGAATAATCCTAATTCACCTACAAGCAACGCTATTTATCAGCTTATATCGGATAAACAAGGTTTTATCTGGTTAGCAACAGAAAATGGGGTTTCTAAATTAAATCCTAATGATGCCACCTATACGCATTTTCAATATGACCCTAATAATAGTCATTCAATTGGTGAAGGCTATAAATTTTTTCTTTTTGAAGACCGGGATGGCTATATTTGGGTAGGTGGTCTTAATGAGGATGGGCCTACAGTTGACCGCATAGACCCCAATACTGGACAGGTAGATAGGGCATTTATTGGGGCATCTTTTGTACAAAGTGCAATCATCAGTATTACCCAAAGTCAACAAGGAGATATTTATTTTATCATGCGAGGCAGAGGGCTTTACGTTTTAGAAAAAACGATTATTGACAATGGTACTTGGAAAGAAGTCTTCCTAGCCAAACAAATTAACTATGGCCCATTTTTCCGAGCCAGTAATGTCATAGCTGATAATGAGACTAGCCTTTGGATAACGTTAGATGGGCAGGGCAACCTCTTACCCGGCAAAATTTTTAGCCTAAATACCCATACTAATATCATTACAGAATTTTATGAACGGGAAAATATTAATTTTAAAGAACGTCATGCTTTTAAAATGGCAGACGGGACGATTTACTTTAGTTATCAAGAAGGCTTGGTGGCTATCAATCCTTTGGCAAATGAATTGCAGACAGCACAGACTAATCTCGTTCGTTTTTCGGAATTACAATTAAATGGAGAAAGCATAAATCATAAAAATCAGCAGATTTTAGAGCAGCCCATTTGGAAAACGACTGACCTTAACCTTGCGTATGACCAAGGGACTTTTGGACTTCGTTTTAGCACTTTTGATTTTATTAATCCAAAAAACAATCAATATGAAGTTCGGCTACTCCCTGTAGAAAAAAATTGGCGACGGATTAACGGAGCGCCAATAGTAAATTACTATAACCTATCTCCTGGTGATTATAATTTAGAAGTCAAAGGTTCAGACAGTAATGGCATCTGGGCTAAAGATGTCGCCAAAATGCAGATTAGCATTGCTCCACCTTGGTGGAAAACTTGGTGGGCTTATGGCTTGTATGGCTTGACCTTCTTATCCTTCTTGTATTTTTTAAGAAAATCAGAGTTAAAAAAACAAGAAGAGAAACTAGCCTTTGAAAGGGCACAAAGAGTCAAAGAAAAAGTCGCTAATGAACAATTGCGAAAAATCAATATCGCCACCCAAAAATTTGTGCCTAATGCCTTTCTTCGTTCTCTCGGAAAAGACAATATTACGGATGTCGTTTTAGGCGACCATGCCGAACAAAAAGTAACCGTCTCCTTTTCGGATATACGAAATTACACGACCCTCTCGGAGCAAATGACCCCAGAAGAAAATTTCCGATTTGTTAGTTCCTTCAATAGTAGAATGAGTCCTGCCATCCATCGGCACGAAGGTTTTATCAATCAATACCTCGGCGATGCAATTATGGCGATTTTTCCAAAGCAGCCAACCAACGCTTTGGCCGCCGCCATCGAAATGCAAATTTTATTACAAGAATATAATCAATCCAGACAATCCAAAGGAAAGTCTTTGCTAAAAGTAGGCATGGGCTTGCATAGTGGTTCTTTGGTCATGGGTATTATCGGTGATGAACAACGGATGGATGCAGCGACCATTTCCGATACCGTAAATGTGGCTGCCCGTATCGAAAGTTTAACTAAACATTTTGGGGTCAATATTTTATTGAGTGAAGATACCTTCCTTCAATTAGCCGACGCTAATACTTTTAATTGTCGCTATTTGGGTAAAGTCCAAGTCAAAGGCAAGCAGCAAGCCATTGGTATTTATGAATGTTTTGATGGGGATTCGGAAGCCCAACAAACATTAAAAAAACAAACTTTAACCACCTTTGAAAAAGGCTTACAATATTATTTTGCTAAAGAATTTCAAGCGGCTATCCGTGCTTTTGAAGTGGTGATTGCTGCCAATTCATCGGATAAGTCTGCTCAATTGTTTTTAAATAAGGCGACTCATTATATGGCTAATCAAGTAGGGAAAAATTGGACGGGGGTGGAAAAGATGGAGTGGAAGTAGGTTTTGAAGGAGCATGTAAAAAAGGAGGGGGCATTAGATAGGTATTTTGTAAAGGATTGAAAAAACCTTATTTTTGAAACATGAAGCAGAAATTACCAATTGGCATTCAACATTTTAGTGATATTCGAACAGGCAATTGGCTTTACGTTGATAAAACTGAGGCTATTTATCAATTAACGCAAAGTGGTAAGTTTTTCTTTTTGTCTCGCCCTCGCCGTTTTGGTAAATCTTTGACCCTTTCTACTTTAAAAGCCTTATTTCAAGCAAAAAAAGAACTATTTGATGATCTTTGGATTCAAGACCATTGGGATTGGACACAAGAGCATCCCGTTATCCATATTTCTTTTAGTAGTATAGGGTATAAGGAATTAGGATTAGAAAAAGCGATTGAAATTCGATTAAAAGAAGTAGCAAAAGAAGCAAATATAGTTTTAAAGAAAAAAGGAATTAGTCAATTATTTGAAGAACTCATTAAAGAATTAGCTCAAAAAAATGAGGTGGTTTTATTAATTGATGAATACGATAAACCTATTATTGATTACTTAGATAATTTGCCTCAGGCAAAAGAAAACCAAAAAATACTCAAATCCTTTTATTCCATCATTAAAGATACGGGTTATGCTATCCGTTTTTTAATGATTACGGGTGTTTCTAAATTTAGCAAAGTCAGTATTTTTTCGGAACTAAATAACCTAGAAGATATTACCCTTGACTGGCGATTTTCTGCTTTAGTTGGATTAACACAAGAGGAGGTAGAACATAATTTTGAGAACCATATACAAGCTAGTCAAGAACGACTGAAAACTAATAGAATCCAATTACTAAAAGAAATTAAAGATTGGTATAATGGCTATAGTTGGGATGGAGAAATTTTCGTCTATAACCCTTTTTCTTTGCTAAATTTTTTCCAAAAAAGTGCCTTTCATAATTTTTGGTTCTCTACAGGCACGCCTACTTTTTTAATTAACCTATTGAAAGAAAGAAATCTTTATGATTTAGGCAAAAGCGAAGTTGGTCAAGCCGCCTTTGATAGTTTTGATATAGAGCATATTGATTCTTATTCTCTTCTATTTCAAACGGGTTATTTAACCATCAAACAAATAGAGCCATTTGGGCTATATATGTTAGATTTTCCCAATCGAGAAGTTAAGGATAGTATGTTGCAATATTTGGTCGCTGGGTTTAGCAACGGTGCTTACTCACAAAGTACCCCAATCGTTCTAAAATTACGCAAAGCCTTTCTAGCAAACAATTATAACAAAATCATCACCATTATCAATAGCCTATTCAAATCCATTCCTTCCCATATTTTCATCAAAGAAAAAGAAGCCTATTATCACTCTGTTGTTTTTCTAGTTTTTCAATATTTAGGGCAGTTTATAGAGGCTGAAATTAATACTTCTGACGGTCGGATAGATGCAGTTGTGCAAACTGACAACCATGTTTATATTTTAGAATTCAAATTGGATGAATCTGCTGATGTTGCCATCCAACAAATTCAAGAAAAAGGCTATACGCAAAAATATCAATCTTTAGAAAAGCAAATAGTTGGTTTGGGGATTAATTTTAGTAGCACTACTAAAAGTGTGGAAGATTGGAAAACTGTAAATTATTAAAATTTGATATTGAATCTCTTTTTGTCCAAAAAATCCAGACATTTGAACAAATAATGCTAGCCTCTCTTACTAAAGTCGTTTATCTTGTCGCTTCTCTGAAAAATCTACCCCATTCTACTTTCAATAGTTTTTTGTACCTTGTTGGACAATAGAAACTACATATATATAACACCTCATTTACAAGATGTCCATCTCAAAAAATAAACAACCAATTCCTCCAACTCAACTAAAAAGCCTGCTACAACAACAAGCAGCAAAAATAGCCCAATTAGAAAAGGGGCAAGCGATTGAAGCCGCATTGGACAAAGTGCGCACCCGCACCATGGCGATGCAACACCCTGATGAATTAAGGGAAGTAGTAGCCGTTTTACAAGAACAAATAACGGCTTTGCAAATTGCCGATTGGGGTAGTAATATTTTGATTGCTTATGAAGAAGAAGCAGTATTGGGGCATTGGATTGCTTCTTTTAATCAAGCAGCGTATCCAGAAAATTATTTTATCAAGGGCACTAAAAATCAAGTTATAAAGGAGTATTGGGAACATTACCAAGCCCAAACACCCTATTTTACGATTAACCTAACAGGGCAAAAGAAGAAAGACTATGATAAATTTAGTTTGGAAGAAACAGATTTTAAACGTTTTCCAGACCATGTAAAAGAACAAATTAGGTCTATGGAGAAAGTGTATTTCTCTTATGCTCAAATGAAATATGGACATATCGTGGCTTTGGATTCAAAAGGTGCTTTATCCGAAGAAAATTTTGAGATTCTTATCCGTTTTGCCAAGGTTTTTGAACAGGCTTATACTCGTTTTTTTGATTTGCAAAAAGCAGAAGCACAGGCTAGAGAAGCGCAAATTGAAGCGGCCTTAGAAAGAGTCCGTTCCGCTACAATGGCGATGCATCAATCCAACGAGTTATCAGAAGTAACACAGGTATTATTCAAAGAATTGAGTAAGCTAAATCTAACCATTTATCAAACATATGTAACCATTATCTCTGAAGATGAAAAAAGTTTGGAAATTTGGCTTACTGGATTTGGCGGAGAATATTATCCCCAAAAATTGACTTTATCGGTAGATACCTTTCCATTATTGGAAAACCTAATGAATGAATGGCGTAAAGGAGTCCCTTTTAATGAATATAATTTTCAAGGAGCGGTCGTAAAAGAATGGTTTGATTTATTGTATACTTTAACAAAAAATGAAATATATCTAGTAGAGCAATACTCAGAAGCAGTTTTCAACCTTGAAGCAGTACACAAACATGGTGCTGTTTGTATTACTACTCTACAAGAAGCAAATCCAGCCGCAAAACCTATTTTAGCAAGGTTTGCCAAGGTATTTGAACAAAGCCTTATTCGTTTCCTAGACCTGCAAAAAGCAGAAGCCCAAGCCAAAGAAGCAAAAATAGAGGCAGCATTGGAAAGAGTTCGTAGTCGCACTATGGCGATGCATCGTAGTGAAGAATTAAACGAAGTAGTCGGCATATTATACCAACAATTTGCCCAACTCACCAACAACTGGGGCATTGAACTAGGCATCTTCAACGAACCTGCTACAACCATAGAATTATTTCGGTCAAATATAGAAACGGCGGCTTTTCCGAAAAGCTATTTTATCAAAGGGAAAGGACATCGGGTCTTAAAGCAATATTGGCGAATTTGGAAAGACCAAACGCCTAATGCCCTTATTACCTTAAAGGGCAAGGTCCAAAAAAACTTCCTTCAATATTTATTGACACATACTGATTTTAGAGACCTACCTGAAAGTGATAAAAAGGTGATGGAAGTCCCCCAAGTCCATTTGCAATTTGCCCCTATGCAATATGGCTTCTTGTCAGTAGCTACTTTGGATGCGCCTTTTCAGCAAGAAGATTTTGTTATTTTAAATCGTTTCGCTAAGGTTTTTGAACAGACTTATACTCGATTTTTGGATATTCAAAAAGCGGAGGCACAAGCAAAAGAAGCCCAAATTGAAGCGGCATTAGAGCGAGTTCGGGCTGCAGCTATGTCCATGCACAAAAGTGGGGAAATTTCTCAAGTAGCTGCTACTATGATGACTCAATTCAATGAATTAGGTATCCCAATGCTCAGAAGATGTAAAATGTATATGATCGACCAAGAAAATGAACAAATAAAATGTTGGTATTCTACTAAAACTGGTACTACTTTCTCCAATAATTTCTCCATGCCTGTTCATGGAGATGAGGTAGTAGAACAGATTTTCCATTCTTGGGAAAACAGACAAGCTGCCACGATTGAAGTGGTTGGTGAAACCTATAAAAAGTATGTACAATTCCTAAAAAAATACGGTTGGAAATATCCTAAAGGAGAAAAGCCAGCCAAAAGAATCGTCTTAAATGAATTCCCCTTTGACAATGGGTTAGTAGAAATTACGACTTATGAAGTATTGCCAGAAAAGGACCAACAGATAAGCTGGCGGTTTGCTAGAGTTTTTGAACAAGCCTTCACTCGTTTTTTTGATTTACAAAAAGCAGAAAAACAGGCACAAGAAATAGAAAAAGTCTTTAATGAAAACCAACGCCTACTCCACAGTATCCTACCTAAGCAAATCGCCGAACAAATTCGGACAGGCCAACAAACCATCGTCAAAAGATTTGAGCAAGTCTCTATTCTCTTCGCCGATATTGTAGGCTTTACGGTCTTAGCCGAAAAAATTAGTCCCCAAGAAGTAGTGGATATTCTGAATGGTCTATTCTCCAAATTTGATGATTTAACCGATAAATACAACTTGGAAAAAATTAAAACGATTGGCGATGCTTATATGGTAGCGGCAGGAGTACCCGAAGAAAAGGACAACCATGCTCAGTTAATGTTTGGATTTGCCAAAGAAATGCTGCAAACGCTGCAAGATTTTAATCAAACTATTGGCACTAATTTAAAAATAAGAATCGGTATTAGTTCTGGCCCAGTCGTAGCTGGTGTGATTGGCAAAAAGAAATTTGCTTATGACCTTTGGGGCGATACGGTCAATACGGCTGCTCGGATGGAGGCTAATGGACAGGCAGATTGTATTCAAATTTCGCCTATTACTTATGAAATGCTTAAAGATGAGGCTGCTTTTGAAAAAATACCGAATGTCGAGATTAAAGGGAAGGGGGTGATGGATGTGTATTTGTGGTCGCCCTAACCCAAGGTGCAGCGCACCGTCCACATTTGTAAGCTTCGAAAAAAATCACTACCTTCATTACCCTAACATACTAACAAGAAGAAAACTAAACTATGCAACAA
>CAZXYA010000309.1:0-11025 GCA_964644655.1 uncultured Saprospiraceae bacterium
CTTGTTAGGGATTTATTTTTGGAGATAAAAAAGATGGATTTTTTATGTTGATGATGTGAAATTTATTCGCAATAGCCGTAGCTATTGCGAATAAATTTCACGAAATCAGCGTGAAAAAGGCGCTTTTTTAGCCCAAAGGATAAATTCCCAACAAGCTCTTACTTTATCACTTTTATAATTATTCTAAAGTTGTGATAAAAGCTATATAGTTTTAGTTTAATTTTGTGCTTATTTTGTAACTATTTAGGGGGGTGTAAAGCTACTACCGTTTAAAGGTACAAAGAACAAATAGGTTACCCTGTTAACCATTTAAGATTTCCTTTTTAGCCCCCTTTATACCCATGTACCTTTTTACCTTTATACCCCACTAAGTAGTTACCTTATTTTTTAACAAAGGTACAATAGGTTTTACCAATGCTGCAAACAAATCTTGTTAATCCTGTAAAAATCATATCATTCTGTGAATAAGGAAATCCTAAAATTAGCTATTCCAAATATTATTAGTAACATTTCTATCCCCTTATTAAGTAGTGTTGATACGGCATTGATGGGACAACTATCTGCTTTACATATTGGTGCAGTAGGTGTTGGAGCAATGTTGTTCAATTTTATTTATTGGAATTTTGGCTTTCTACGGATGGGAACAACTGGCATTACCGCACAGTACTACGGCCAACAATCCGATTCAGCCATTATCTTAACCTTAGGTAGGGCTTTATTTATTGCAATACTTCTAGCTGTATTAATCATGCTGTTGCAAGTACCTCTTGCTCAATTGGGTTTTTATTTAATGAATTTATCTGAGGTGCAATTACCACTAGTGGCTACTTATTTTTATACTAGAATTTGGGCGGCACCAGCCACTTTGGCTTTATATGCTTTAATGGGTTGGTTTTTCGGAATGCAAAATGCTATTTATCCACTTATCCTGACTATCATTATTAATGTGGTCAATATTATTTGTAGCCTTTTTTTTATTAAATATATGGGCTTTGAAGTAGCAGGAGTCGCTTATGGGACGGTGATTGCGCAATATGTTGGTTTGTTTTTAGGTATTGGTTTATTCTTTTATAAATACCATTATTTATTACCCCATTTAAGTCAACAAGCCCTTTTAAAAAGGGAAGAATTGCGGCAATTTTTAAGCATCAATAGCGATATTTTTGTCCGAACTTTTTGCTTAACTTTTGCTTTTGGATTTTTCTATAGTCAGTCCTCTGTTGGGGGCGAACAGTTACTTGCCGTCAATGTCATTCTTTTACAATTTATGAATTGGATGTCTTATGGGATAGATGGTTTTGCCTTTGCTACCGAAAGTTTGGTTGGTAAATATGTAGGTGCAAAACAACAAACTCGGTTAAATAAAGCCATTCGATTAAGTTTTATTTGGGCGATGAGTTTAGCAGGCTTGTATAGTTTACTATATGGCAGTTTAGGACTAACTTTAGTGGGTGTTTTTTCTAACCAAACCGAAATTATCATTGCTACTCAGCCTTATCTTTTTTGGATGATACTATTTCCTTTACTAAGTACACCATGCTATATCTGGGATGGTATTTTTATTGGTTTAACTACTTCTAGGGCAATGCGAGATAGTATGATTTTTTCCTTATTTATTTATCTGGGAGTACATTATTTATTAAAAAATGATTTTGGGAATCATGGTTTGTGGTTAGCTTTATTAATTTTCATGGTGGCTAGAGGCGGGATACAATGGTGGATTTACCATAAAAGAGACTTGGGGATATTGGAAGTTAAGGGATAAGTTAAAGGTTGCTTAAGGTGAAAATAGTTGTTGCTTTAATCGATAAATCAAAAGCATAGAAAATAATGTTTTGATTATTCTTAACAATCGTTTCTTTTTGATACTTACCAGATTTAGGTAGGCTATAACATTCTAATTGACTATCAGGAATATTTAAAATCCAATATTCTGGAATACCAGCCTTCGCATATAAAGGAACTT
The DNA here is from genome assembly GCA_964644655.1 of uncultured Saprospiraceae bacterium. Lineage (GTDB taxonomy): Bacteria > Bacteroidota > Bacteroidia > Chitinophagales > Saprospiraceae > JAFMDF01. The sequence goes on from CAZXYA010000309.1 coordinate 1,967, forward strand.
TAATTTTTCTATCTTTTTCTAACGTAGAATCAGCTACTTCTATCACTAGATAAACATCTTTAGGGGTAGGAATGCGATTAAAATAAAAATCTTTTCTACGTTTTAAAACCATAATGTCTGGTTCTGGTTCTGAATAATTGTCTAATCGAACTGAACTTTGGACACGTACTTGCACTCTTTTTCCTAATAAGTCTTTTAATAATTCATCTAGTAAATCTATATAGGCTGGATGTTTGCTTCCAATTGGACTCATTTCTATAATTTCTCCATTAATTAATTCAAGATTATCCTCTGATTTTAAGATACCTACTTCTGCCATTTTATAGTATTCCCTAGCCGAAATTAACCTTTTTGCTAATAATACAGACATGAAAAGAGATTTTTATTAATAATTAAGCATTCAACTACTATTTGCAATTTACAAATTTATAATTAGACTTGTTACTCTTTGGAAAATGCTTGTGTGGTATTTGGATTTTTTAGATAATTTTAGCCAAAAAATTAATAAATAGCCTCCCAATAGCTGTCAGGATTGAATCATTTTTTTCTTGAAAATAGTAAGAAAAGACATTTTCAGATGAGTATAATTTTAAAGGATAACAAATCTATTAGCAAAGAGTCATTCATTCAGCAATGCTTAATTTAATTGCTTAGCCTGCTCTCTCAACACAAATTTCTGAGTCTTTCCTGTAGAAGTCTTTGGCAAATCACCAAAAACAATTCGTTTCGGTGCTTTATAATGAGCTATTTCTACCCGAACAAAAGCAATTAAATCAGCTTCGGTAACTGTTTTTCCAGGCTTTAAAGCTACAAAAGCGCAAGGCGTTTCCCCCCATTTTTCATCTGCTTTGGCGACAACTGCTGCATCCATCACCGCAGGATGTTTAAATAAAGCACCTTCCACTTCTATGCTAGAAATATTTTCGCCACCAGAAATAATAATGTCTTTAGAACGGTCTTTTAGTTGAATATAGCCATTTGGTAAAGTCACCGCCAAATCGCCACTATGAAACCAACCACCAGCAAAGGCTTTTTCGTTAGCTGCTGGATTTTTTAAATAACCTTTCATCGTATTATTGCCTCTGAATAAGACCTCGCCCATTGTTTCACCATCAAAAGGAACTTGTTCTAGCGTTTCCGGATGTGCGACTATTAAATCTTCGGAAACATGATAAGTAACGCCTTGTGACGCTTTGATTTCTGCCTGTTCTTTCGCAGGTAATTCATTCCAAGCAGCATCCCAGTCGCAGAAAGTCGCAGGGCCATAAGTTTCCGTCAAACCATAAACATGGGTAATATCAAAACCATTTTGCGCCATTGCATCTAGTACTGCCGCTGGTGGTGGCGCACCAGCAACCATGCCTTTGACTAAATGCTTTTTCTTAGCTTTTAATTCATCAGCCGCATTAGCAATCATACTATGCACAATGGGTGCTCCACAATAATGCGTCACTTTTTCTTTTTCAATTAATTCGTAAATATCTTCTGCTCGTACATTTCTGATGCAGACACTCGTACTGCCATTCGCTGCCAATCCCCAAGGATAACACCAACCATTACAATGAAACATAGGTAAGGTCCAAAGATATACCGATTGTTTGGGCATTTCCCAGGCTAAAATATTTCCCAAGGCATTTAAATAAGCACCTCGATGATGGGTTACTACGCCTTTTGGATTTCCCGTTGTACCAGAAGTATAGTTTAAAGCAATAGCATTCCATTCATCCGCTGGTAATTGCCAGGCAAAATCAGCCGCTCCATCTGCAATAAATGCTTCATAATCCATTTCACCTAAGCGTTCGCCGCCTGTTTCATTGGGGTCAATAATATCAATAACTATAGGCTTATGCTTCACTAATTTTAAAGCTTCTTTGATAATTGGTGCAGCCAACGTATCCGCTAACAGGATTTTCGTTTCCGCATGATCCATCATAAAAGCAATATTCTTCGCATCCAAACGGGTATTAATCGCATGAATTACGCCACCCGTCATTGGAATCCCAAAATGCGCCTCATAAGTTTCTGGTGTGTTATAACCCATTACCGAAACGGTCTGTCCTTCTCCAATGCCTCTTTTTTGTAAAGCCGATGCTAATTGGCGAGTACGTTGATAGGTTTCTTTCCAAGTAAAGCGTTTCTTTCCATAAACAACTGCAGTTTTATTGGGGTAAACATAGGCTGCTCTTTTGATAAAGGTCAATGGGGAAAGTGGAGTATAATTAGCTTTATTTTTATCTAAACCTTGGTTGTATTGGTTAGTCGCCATGATGAGATTTGAATTTATAATATAGAAGTATCTTATTTAACGCTAAAAGTAATTAATTAAAAAAAATCGACCTAATTTAAAGGTAAGTTTCCTTATTTAAATCTAGCTACTAGAGGTATATTTTGAAGAAACTAACTTACAGATTTAGCTAGTCTTAACAGTTTCTACTAAAAAATACATGAAAATAGTAACATATAAGACAATTTCCCTGCTACATTCTTACTATATTTGTTATCATGCCTAATCAAGCAAAAATACCATCCTATATTTTACCAATTATTGTCTTAGCACAATTTGGTGGGGCATCTTTATGGTTTGCAGGCAACGCAGTTATCGCTGATTTACAACAGGCATTGCATTTAGAAGCTGATGCGACAGGCAATATAACAGCAGCAGTCCAGTTCGGGTTTATTATAGGTACTTTATTATTCGCCTTTCTGTCTATTGCCGACCGTTTTTCTCCAAGTAAAGTATTTTTATTATCAGCCGTTTTAGGCGCTCTTTTCAATTTATCCGTCTATTTTTTTGCTACCGACTTGCTGTCTTTATTAATTTTCCGTTTTGCTACGGGCTTTTTTTTAGCAGGAATTTATCCTGTGGGTATGAAAATAGCGGCAGATTGGTATGCTAAAAAATTAGGAAAGGCATTAGGATATTTAGTCGGTGCATTGGTCTTAGGAACCGCTTTTCCACATTTACTAAAAGTTGTTGGACAATCATTACCATGGGAAATAGTTTTATGGATAACTTCAGGTATGGCTATTTCAGGAGGGCTGTTATTATATTTCTTAGTTCCAGATGGACCTAATCGCAAAAAAGGTGCAAAGTTTGAGTGGAATGCTATTTCCAAAATATTTGCTTTTCCTAAATTTAGAGCGGCTGCCTTTGGTTACTTCGGGCATATGTGGGAATTATATACTTTCTGGGCTTTTGTACCTTTTATGTTGACCACCTACAATGATTTAAATCAAACCGAATTACCAGTTTCAATGCTTTCTTTTGCCATTATAGCTATTGGTACTTTAGGTTGTATTATTGGCGGCTATATTTCTTTGAAAAAAGGGAGTTCTAAAGTAGCTTTTGATATGCTACTAATCTCAGGATTATGTTGTTTATTTTCTCCCTTATTATTTCAAATTCCTCCTATTTTATTTATAGTTGTCTTATTAATTTGGGGATTTACTGTTGTTGGCGACTCTCCTCAATTTTCTACTATTATTGCTAAAACTGCACCTAGCTTATATGTTGGTACGGCACTCACTATTGTCAATTGTCTTGGTTTTGCTTTGACGATAGTTAGTATTCAAGTACTCGCTTATTTAATAGAAATAGTAGCTGTCTCTAGTGCATTTTTAATCTTATTAATTGGCCCATTGATGGGCTTATTATCTTTCCGTAAGCGAAAAATATTGGCTAATGCTGATTCTCCTTTTATCTTAGAAACCGAAGAACTTGGTAAGTTAAGCTAAAAGTTCCTTTGGTACTTCAATCACTTTAGCTCTTAAGTATTCCCCTAAAGATTTAGCCTGTCCATCCACCTTCGTAGATGCTGCAACACCTTCCTCCAAGAAGCCCAATAAATAGAAATTCAAGCCTAATAAGTTGGGATAATCATAACGGATAACTTCGTAGGGCCTAGCCTCTGGCATCAATTCTTTTAATTTTTCGACTGTTAAAAACGCTTTTAGAAAAGTATAGGTTTCTGGTGTTTTTCCCCATATACCTAAGTTCGCATTTCCGCCTTTATCTCCTGATCGAGCCGCAAATAAGTTCCCTAAAAAAGTTTTAGTTGTTTCCCTATTAGCAAAGGAAAAATTATATTCGGGTGCTATTTTATTTAGTATAACTGGTTCACCATTATAAGTAACTTCCTCAACAGTCAGCTTTTCTCCATCAACATCTATTTCTTGTGACAAATGTTTTTTGTCAATCAGAGCAGGGAAATGGACAATTCTAGGCTTGGCTGGCCCTAGTCCGCTATCAAAACAGAACCCAGGCACAGAACATAAGGCGAGTTCCACCAATTTAGAAGTAAAGAGTTTACCTACTTTTTTCGGATTTCTATCAATTACTGAAAAACGAATTTTGCCAAAGGCTTCTTCGTTTACTTCGGGATCTAAATTTTGTGTTTTGAAAAATTGAATGTCTAATTGATCAAAAGCTTTTTTGCCACCCACACTTTCCAAAAATTGATTTTTTAGAATCTTTGCTTTTTCTTCAATATCTAAACCTGCAATCAAAAAAGACATCGTGTTTTTAAAACCTCCTACACAATTAATGGTCACTTTAGCAGTATTTGTTGCAGGTGTACCTTTTGTTCCAGATACACTCACTCGGTCTTTGCCAACTTGTTCTAATTTAGCCGTATCAATATGCGCCACTACATCAGGTGTAATGTAAGCAGGGGCATTCACTTCATATAATAATTGCGAAGTGACCGTACCAACACTAATTAAACCACCTGTCCCCGGATGTTTGGTAATAATGGAACTGCCATCATTTGCTACTTCTGCAATTGGAAAACCAACATTAATATAAGAGGGCACTTCTTTAAAATAGGAATAATTCCCTCCAACGGCTTGTCCACTACATTCAATAATATGTCCTGCGACTGCAACTCCTGCCAAAGCATCCCAATTATCTTTAGACCAAGCAAAATGATAAGCTGCTGGTCCCATCACTACAGAAGCATCCGCTACTCTACCAGTTACCACTATATCTGCGCCTTTATTTAAGGCTTCCACAATTCCCCAACAACCTAAATAGGCATTCGCTGAGACTGGTGGCATCCCACTTTTAACTAATGTTAAGTCTTTATCTAAATGTTGAAAAGGAACGCCTTGGCTTTGTAAGTCCGCCAATCGAGGCATTAAATTATCTCCTTCGACGTAGGCAATCTTAGGATTTAATTGCAAGGTTTTGGCTACGTCTTTTAAAGCCTTTGCCAAACCAGAAGGATTTAGCCCTCCTGCATTTACAACTACTTTTATTCCTTTATCCAAACACAAGCCCATCACTCCTTCCATCTGCTTTAGAAAAGTAACCGCATAGCCCAATTCTGGTCTTTTGGATTGTGCTTTATACAAAATAGCCATCGTCAATTCCGCTAAATAATCCCCTGTCAAAAAATCAATTGGTCCACCTTCTATCATTTCTCTAGCTGCTGAAAAACGGTCACCATAAAAGCCGCTCATATTGGCAATAATCACTTTGTCTTTTTTATTTTGCATAATTTTACCTTTTAGGAAAAAATAATCGTATTTTTTTACTGTAAAGGTAAAATTTTTCTGGATTTAAATGAGCTTTGGGATTCAAAGATTTCATTAATATTTAGTTTTTTAATAGAATCTTAGAAACCCAATATTCATTGCTAATACAAATCTGTTGCTGAAAAAACTTTAGCAACGAATCATACTTGCTTTTATCTGGTAGGCTAAATTATAATTATCTGGATGCCATTAGTTACGGTTCTTTGACAAAGAATACTCTACCTTACTAAAATTATTTCAATGGGTGCTGTCTCAAAAGACGAATTTTGAAAAATACCTCCAATTAAAGTTCTGAATTTTCTTTTAGCACAGAACTTTTCCCCCTTTGGAGGGGGACAGGGGGAGGATTTCGTTATTTTATTCGGTTTTAAAAAATAGATTTTATGTTATGTTACAGCCTCCTGAGGGAGTTTTGAGGGTGAAACGGTTTTTTTTATTAGAGTAGAGTAGACAAGGAATCAAAGATTTTAATTAAATTTGGTGAATAGAAATAAAGTAAGAAAACATGACTTATAAAAACCTAGGCAATACAGGTGTAAAAGTATCCGCTTTATGTATGGGCACAATGACCTTTGGCAATGAAGCAGATAAAGCGATGAGTAAAAAATTATATGGTTTATGCCGAGATAAAGGCATTAATTTTTTCGATTGTGCGAATGGTTATGCTGGCGGGGAATCCGAAAAAATATTGGGTAAATTAATCAAATCCCATCGGGAGGAAGTAGTCATTGCTACGGAAGGATATTTTCCAACAGGCATGAATTGAGGCAAACTATTGGGGCGTTTTCTTTTGCGCCTGCTCTTGCTACAGATCGGTCAGATGAACTTAAATTACCTGCTAGATAATTGATCACTATTTGAAATAGTCAACAAACAAAAAACAATCAAAAAAGTCATAGACCCAACTTGAAAATTTAGGGGCGCATCAAATAAAAAGAGGATACTATAAAAAACTAAAAAGGAAGTACTTACTAATTTAAATCCGTATGCTTTTTGTCGAAAAAACACCAATAAGCTATAGCCCAAAAAGCCTAAAAAAACGAATAAACTTAATAAACCAGCAGCCGTCCAATAATACAAAAATTGACTCTGAGTATTGACAGGAAATCCTAATTTATCTTTAGCGTATTCTTTCTCCATCGCTGCCTGATAATCGCCTATACCAACACCTAAAATCGGATTTTCTTGGATGATAGCCCAACTATTTTTCCAAGATAATAACCGTCGAATACTTGTAAAATGCGTGTATTCATACTTGTTAAAAGTACCATCCTGAAAAGTTCCTATTTCCCAACGCATTTGGTCATATCTAACCTTTACGGCTGGTATTTTTTGATAAGCAAAAAAAGGTAGGAGAATTAGGAAAATGACAAGCCCTAAAACTAAGATGGTATAAGCCCAGAAAGCATTTATCTTTTTGGATAATGCTGGGTGAACCCAATAAAAATACCCACCAATTATCCAAATAACGCTTGCTACTAAAAAGCTTAATTGCGCGCCTCTTGCACCTAAAATTAATAGCGTGATAAAGAGTATTATTATTTTGATAAGGGATGTAAAAAAAATATTTTCTTTACTAGCAATATCGTATAGCTTTGTACTAAGTTTCTCCCCTTTTGGAGGGGGGTGGGGGGAGGAAAAATCATCCGTTTTTAATAACCTAAAAAACAACCACAACTGCAAAAAGATAGTCGTTCCAATTAAATAACTAAACTGCAATCGCTCGGTAAAGGGGCTGTAAACCCCAAAAGCCAATGCCTTTTCATGTACTACATATTCTTTTAATAAAGGAATACTAGTAGCAATATTTTGTGCAATTTCTACAGGTAATAAAAAGAAAATAAAAGTAATGAGCGCAGCGATAGTAGTCGCATTAATCAATAGCTCAATATAGTAGGTAAACCGTTTTTTAACTGTAATACTATTAATCAAAAAGATGAAAGGAATAGCTAGAAATTCAATATTATTCAATAGTATATCCAGTCCTTCTGTGAGATTAGTAGAATAAATTAGGCTGATACTTAGAGCAATAAAAAGAAAAACAGGCAATAAAAATAACCGATTGGTAAGGAGTAATTTTCTATCTTGAAAAAAAGAAAGAATGGATGCCACAATTAATCCTACAAAGGCAATAGAGACTAGAGCTTTGGAAAAGGGTAAGCCTGCTAGTAATAGACAAAAAAGAAAATGAAATATTTGATTTATGTTTTTCAGTTAAAGCTTGTTTTTGTGTAATAAGTACTATGATATAAATAATCTAACCTCTTTTTGCCACATAGTCACAATAGTATTTTCACATGGAGCATATAGTTTTATAGAGTAAATCATTGATTTTAGTTCTTAAAACTATGTTTTACTATTGTGACTATGCGGTCAAAATCCGAAAAGTTGTTAAGGGTTGTGTATGATTACTTAAAACACAAAAATAATCATACTAGTAGTCAACATGAAAAATCACAAGCATTAGCAAAAAATTATACTTTAGCAATCACCTTCCGCCCAACCGCCATCTTCACAATATTCCAATAACTCTGTTCCAATAAGGCTTCTTTATAAAACCCTCGTTCTTTTAATAAACGATGCATTTTAGGTAAGTTATAAGGCGGCACACTCATTAATAAATGGTGTTCGACATGATAGTTTACATTATGTGGAGCAAAAAGTAGCTTTTCCAACCAATTAGCGTAAGTTGTTCGAGTGTTTCGTAAAGTATCTTCTGAATCTTCCACCATCGAATGTTCTGCGATTGATCGAATGCGAATAGAAAAATTAAAGGTCGTTAATAAAGCAACTACCCAAAATAAGTATAACCAAGGAGAAGCTACTAAAGAAAGGATGCTAAATAAGATTAATTGTGCTGAAATAGGCCCTGATAAATTAGTAAAAGCAATTTGAAAAAACTCGCTCCAACTGCGATCTTTTTGACTTAGCCGCTGAATGTCTTTGCCTAAATTATATTTTAAATATCCTAACTGCATATACAACATGCCTAATTGCGATTTAATGCCTGTGGCACCTGATACATCTCGAAAGAATTTTCGAAACATACTGGCAATAGTGGTAGGATAGCCTTTGGTTAAAGAAATATCAGGATCTTCTGCGGAGCCTGTTGTTAAATGATGTTTTAAATGATAGGTTCGATATTTTAGCATATCATTTAAAATCATATAACTCCCTAGCCATTTACCAGCAAAATCATTTAATTTTTTATTACTGAACAAAGCAAAATGACCAGCATCGTGCATGATGATAGAACAAGCCAATTGTCTGCCGCCCATTGCAAAAAGTGCTGCTAGGATAACCAATGGATGCGGATAGAAATAGACAATAGCAAAAATGATAGCGATTGTTCCCCAAGTTTCAAGCACTACATAGGCTGCTTTCCAATCATTTTTTACATTGAGTTCTTTGCGTTCCTGAGGCGTTAAATACTTGGCTACAATAGATGGTGTCATATGAAAGCTACTATGTAACTGTTCAGCATGTCTAACAATGCAATTTATTTTTACCATTTAAGGCATATA
>CAZXYA010000310.1:0-10954 GCA_964644655.1 uncultured Saprospiraceae bacterium
TCAGAGGGTCCAAGGTTCGAGCCCTTGTGGGACCACCAGAACCACGTCAATATATGACATATATTGACAAACAAGTTCTTTAAAATTTTGGTCATCAATGAGTTAAGTCTATTTGCTAGGACATCGTAAGACATGGACTGACAAACGGACTTAACTTGTTAGACCTATTGTTTTGTATCATTCTTTGTATCATGCTCTTTTCGTGTCGTGTCACATTTTATTATTTACTTTAAAGCAGATATAATTATGATGACAATGACAATGCCCAAAATCAAATACGCATTTGTATTTAATAGATTGAAAAGAACAAACAGTATATTAGAGAAGCCTATCGAAATTCGTGCTTACCAAACGGGTTTCCCTGCCAAATTCATTCCTACAAACATAAGAATTGCCCCTAAGCATTGGGACAAAAAGCACAAAAGGGTGCATTTAGACCATCCAAACTCCTTAATCTACAATAAGACGCTATACAATATACTTTTTGAGTTGCAGGATTATGAAAACAAAATGATTAATCGGCATGGTAGTTTTTCTGTAGAAAAGATTAGAGATTTTCGAGATAATAGTAAAAAAGAATATACCAGCTTTAAAGCATACTGCTACGATGAACTGGAAGCTATTACTAACGGAAATACTTTGAGGTCTAAAAGAATGCACCTAAAAGCTTTTTTTCAAGAATTTAATAAAGGAAAAGAAGTTTATTTTGATGATTTAGACACTAGATTGGTAAAACGTTATGACCTGTTTTTAAAAAGAAAGGGATTAGCGCAAAACACCGTCCATAATTACCATAAATCAATCAAAGCTTTAATAAATAAGGGGAAAGTAGAAAAGTACACCAAGTACAATCCTTATGATGAATATAAAGTAAGTAGGGGAAGGGATGAAAATGTTAAACGGGAATTTTTGACCTTAGAAGAATTACAACGGATTGAGCAATTAACGTTTACGGATAAAGAAAAAAGCCTACAAGGAATACAGGAATTTATTTTGATTTGTTTGTATTGCGGTCTTAGGTTTAGTGATGCCAATACATTAGCACCAGAACATATTAGGGAGACTAAAGAAGGTATGGCAATTCTTAAATTGAAAAGTGTAAAATCTAGTAAACGAATTTTCCTGCCTTTGTGGTTATTAGCCCCTAAAAATAATACAGGTTTAACCAAACCAGAACAGCTATTTAAAAAGCTACTGGATAGGAGAGCCAAAGAAGCTGATAGAAGTCCCGAATTTGATAAAATACCCTTCTTTGGGCGAAGCAATCAAAAGATTAATAAACCCTTGAAAATCATTGCACAACGGGCAGGGATTACTAAAAATATGACTACCCATATAGGGCGTAGAAGCTTTACTAATATTATGTCAAAGGACTTTAAAATCCCTTTACCAACAGTACAGCAATTACTACAACATAGCGATATAAGAACAACAATGAAATACGTAAATAGAGGGGATGAAGAAATTATAAAAGAATTGAAAAAAGCAAATATTAACTGGTAACTTATAGGATGGCTAAAGAGAAGAAAATAACAGTAAAATTCTATTTGAATAAGATTAGAAAAGCAAAAGAAAAGGCTGATTTGTCAATTAATGGTAATTCAGAGCCAATAAAATTATACCCTGTATATGTTCGATTAATTTTCAATAAGAATAACACCCAGTTTAAGCTATCTTTAGCTAATGTAGAGACGGTTTTATATCCATTAGAAGCAGAAAAATTAGGAATAGAAAATTATCCTCCTTACAAAAAGGAAATACTCAAAAAAAAGAGGATGATAGAGGATGTCGTTAGGAGAGAGGTGAATTACATCGGCGTAGAAAAATATAGTTTTATAAATATTGCATATCGCATAGAACAATACGATAAGACCATTACATCAGAGTTAAATAAATTCTTAATTGCCAACCTAGATAATTTACATAGTCTTTATCTCATTCCTATGAATTTCTTTAAGGTGGTGAATGAAACTAACCCCTTTGCAAAGATTAAATTAGCAGAAAAATTAGCAGGTCAAAAAATCAAAATCCCTGCTTATATGGAATCTATCATTTTGATAATGTTTTTATTAGTAGAAGAGAAAAATCACTCTACACTTTACGAGTGGAATATAAGAGGGGAGAAGAATAGATTTATGACTTACATTAAAGGTTATTCAAAGTATCTATTAGAAAATAACGCATCAACTATTTGCATAGAGAATGAACATGGAGAATTTGAAATAGATTCTAGTATTGTTACTGAACTTCCTAATATCATAATTAATCTAAGTAGAGTAATGCTATATCGTAATAGGATAATAGATTTTGAGGATTAATTTTTTTTGAATAAAAAAATTGCTCGTTACATTTTTTTATGTAAAAAACTTGCACGTTACCCTTTTAAAGTTTAATATTGCACCGACACAACAAGAAAAGGCATGACAGAAGATGCCATATTATTTTATAACAATAAATTTTAATTAAAAAATGACAGTACAAAAAGAAATTTTATCCATCAAAGAAGTGGCTCAACTTCTAAGTATTTCTACCAGAACAGTCTCACGCATGACTGATAAAAGGATTTTAACCCCATATTCGTTTTATGGAAAAAAATACTACAAGTATAGTGAGATTATTAAATCTATCGAAGACGGTAAAGAATCACCTGATCAGGAAGAAAAAGCCGCAGCATGAAAACAGTAACCCGAACCAACAAAAAAAGCGAATAGAGTCTGTAAACTACTATTCGCTTATGTTTTAAACACCTTGGAAAATTTTGACGATTGAACCAAGGCATTTTATTCACCATCTTTAACAGAAAATAATGAACAGTACAAAAGTACAGGAAAATCCAATAATATACCCAAATCTAGCTAACCTAATAGACTTAAAAAGCGATAATGTAAAGCCATTTTTGCCACTTTTAGAGAAATATTCCTTCTTACAAGTATATAAGGAATTAAGACATTTATTAGAAATGTACGTTTATTTTAAAGGGATTAAGCAAGAATGTAACTTTTTTAGTAGAGTTAGCTTAGTTATTGATTCCACTCTGACAATGCACGCTTTAATAGAGGGTTGGGATATAAAAGCCTACCAATCACTAGATAAATATTTTTATGAATTGGCTCACGTTGATGCTGGTCCGCTTGAATTTTGCGGCTACCTAGATATGATGTTAAACGAATTAGCCTTGTCGGATGATGGCTCATTAGAAAGAGTGGTCGTAGTTGTTATAGCACTTAGACAGGCATTTCTAAGAACTTTTGCGCTAAATAATAAGATAGATTTGTCTGAATATCTTGATTATAAATTAGACTAAAATATAAAAGAATGCTACTCAAAACTATTGAGTAGCATTCTTTAGATTCAATAAATCACTTCTTTTAAAATAATCTTACCAGAACAATTTAGCAGTAAACGAATGGGCAATCCTGCCTACTAAAATTGTAATGTTTATGAATATGAATAACCTATACATTCCCCAAAAAGTTCAAGATAAGGACGGGGAAATTAAAATATTATATCTAGTTCAAGGAAATGAAGAAAGCCTTATAAATCCTACTCAACACATTGATTTAATTGGGTTTAATTCTATTGACTTAATAGAAGCGGAAGAAAACAAGCTAATAGAAATTATCAGCCATTTTAAGGTGCAAAAACTAGTTTATATAATGAATGCCGATTGTAGGGATATTGACGGCAGTTTACTAATAAATGGTAAGGATATTTCTAAGCCTATTTTTGATAAATACAACTGGATAGTTGAGTTGACTGATAAAATAAAGGCTATTCCAAATTTAGGCAGCGAGTTAGATTTTTTCTTTTATACCATTGCCCAAAATTCACTAAAAGAAGACGTTTTTACACTCAAAGATTTACTTTCCGTTGCCAAGAATGAATCTAAATTAAAAGACGTTTTAGCGGAAATTAAACACACCAATCAGCGAAAGCCTTTTTTCTTTATTAAAAAGAATATCAGTAGCAAGTTTGCAGGAATCAAAGATTTTTTTGGACTCAATAACGCAGGGTATTTCTACGCCATCCATAAAGCTATTATAGCCGACAAAGATTTTATGTTCAAAGGTCAAGTTTGGGCATGTAATGAAGAAAAACAAAAGGTACTCCTAAAGCTTCCTGATTGGGGTATTAATACCTTATTTATTGGAGATGATTTTTACAAACGACAAGAAAGTTTAGATGCAAAAGGCAATGTAAATGGTAAAAATTTAGTCAGGAGAAAGAAATCAACATTACAAATATTACATGGTGATAATTTTGTTGATTATATCAAGCCCTATCACTACATAGGTTTTGCCAATGTGCCAGATAATTTTAATTATAAAGAGACACAACGGGGCTATTATAACCGCTATTCAGAAATTGCTTATAAACCAAAGAAGGGAAGTATTGAAAACGTCCTATCAATGGTTAAGCACGTTTTTGGAGAAAAGAAAATTACTCATAATGGGCTGACCTTAAAGCGTTATGAGATTGCCCTAGATTACATTCAAATATTAATTACAGAGCCTACCCATCCATTGCCCATCTTAATATTATTTTCTGTTGAACGGGAAACGGGTAAATCAACCTTTCCGCAATTCTTAAAAACAATTTTAGGTACTAATGCCGTAAAGGTGGGAAACAAAGCTTTTGATTCTGAATTTAACGAAATATTCGCAGACAAATTAATGATTTGGTGTGATGAAACGCTATTAGATAGAAAGCCGCAAGCGGAGAAAATAAAAGACCTCTCCACCAGTAAATATATACTCGTAAATCCTAAAGGGACGGCTCATTATGAGATACCATTTTTTGGTAAGTTTATCTTCACTTCCAATAATAAAAGAATGGTCTATGTTGACAAAAATTCTGTTCGATTTTGGATAAATGAAGTGCCAAGATTAAAGCATGACGACCCGCTTTTTATCGAAAAGTTAGAAAGTGAAATTCCTGCCTTTTTAGACTTCCTAAAGAATAGACAATTAAAGACAAAAAGAGAGACTAGAATGCACTTTAATGTTAACTGGATTCATACCGATGCACTCACGGAAACGGTGAAAGTAAATGAACCGAGAGACGTAGCGCATTTAAGAGAATGTCTTAGAGAAATGTTTTTAGATATTCCCAAAAATGGCGAAGAAATTAAAATGACATTGACCGATATTAATAATGAATTCTTTGGAGGTAAAAAAGACAAACCTTGGATAAAAGAAATTCTGATAGACTTCTTTGAAATGGGTAAAAACAATATTAGTCCTAAGTTGACGAGGTATGACTATTGGAAACTTGACAGAGAAGAAAAAAAGAATGTTTACATCCAAGAAAAGGATAAAAACGGAAAAGTTGTAAGTGTTGAAAATACGGGAGAAATGGAATTTTCTCAACAAGTTATAAAAGTAAAAAAATCGGGTCGTCCATATACTTTTAAGAAGGCTGATTTTATAGGCGAAATTGAGTAAAAAAGGTTGGGATTTAGGAAAATTAGTTTTCCACAGCACTTCCAACCGTTTTTTCTGTTACAATTGTTACAACTCTTAAAAAAGATATAAGTTATTGATAATCAAAATATTAAGCTGTAACAAAGTTGTAACAAAGTTGTAACAAATTTAAACTTTGTTACAGGCAAATTGAAAAGTGTAACAAAGTTTGTTACAAAAAGTTACAGGGTTAAATTATTGATAATCAGTATTTTAAGCCTTAAAAAATAGCTTTGTAACAATGTAACAAATATTTCCAACCTTGGCAGAACCCGTTTTGAAAACTAATTCTTGGAAAACCAACAATATAATCACGGAAAAGAAAAAAATGGGCTTGAATTTGTCTTTTTCTTTTCCTTGAAAAATCCTTAAAAATGACAATAGATTTAGATAAAATAAAAGCAATTCCGATAGCCTCATTTATGGTAAATATCGGACACTCAATAAAAAGCACCACCGCAGCAAATATTTTTTTTGACTCTCCATTTAGAGCAGAAAAAACCGCTAGTTTTTCCGTATGGACTAAAAGAAATCTATGGAAAGATTTTGGAAGCGGTGAAGGTGGCGACATTATAGAATTGGCGCAAAGAATTTGGAACGTAGATTTTAAAGAAGCCATCCAACGGCTAAATAAACAGTCCTACCCTATTGAGGTAAGTAGCATTATTTTAAAATTGCCTAAAGTAGAAATACAGCTAAAGAAAACGGTGGATAAAGTCCAAAATAACGCCTTACTAAATTACATGAAGGAGCGCAATTTGCAGCCGAATAAATTAACTGGTTTGGTAGGTGAAATTTACTACTTACAGAACAAGAAAAATTACTTTGGTTTAGCCTTTAAAAATGATTTAGGCGGCTTTGAAATCCGCAATAAATATTTTAAAGGGTGCTATGGTCAAAAGCATTTTACCACCATTAAAAAAGGCTTTGATTCTGTTACCGTATTTGAGGGATTTATAGACCTTCTTAGCCTACTTAGTTGGGAAGTATTAAAGAGTGACATTCTAGTTTTAAATAGTTGTGCTATTGCTCCAAAATCAATCCCAATTATCAATCAATATCAAAAGGCTTACCTCATGCTCGATAATGATAAAACGGGCAATCATACAACTGATTTAATTAGCCATCAATCCAATGCTAAGACGGTCGATTTAAGATACTTGTATCAAGAATTTAAAGACCTCAACGATTGGATTAAAACCAAATATCAAAAGAATGGATAGTACAGCTTCACAACCAAAGCAACCACAAAAACCAATTGAGGAAAACAAAAAATTTAAGGCAAAATTAGACCGACTGGATAAAATAAAAGTTGGCAGTTTACAGGAGTTTATAATGCTACTGGACGCTTTAGACTAAAATTAAAAATCCCCTACCCTTTTAGCTTCGGACGCAAAAGGCAGAGGAAATTTCTAACAATTAAAAAATTGCTACAAATGCAAATCAAAAGTATTCAAAATAGAATTAAAGTGAAAGAATTTTTTACAAAAGCAACAGATAAAAATTTCTTCAATCTGTTTCAACCTGTCATTCCTAAGATAGATTTAACGGGAAAGATAGCCCAAGTAATTAGCGCACTCACGGAAGCGGTAACGGTTTGGTTAATCTGTCAGAGCGAATTATCTAACGTGAATAAAGTAGTCGCTTTTCTCCTTTCGGCTATTGCGGTTATTCTGGTTGTTACGGCTATTGAAATAGGCGGTCGAAAAGGGCTGCAAGTATTGGTTAGGGCGATCGTTTGGAAACGGTTGGTTAATTTCTGGTACTGGACACTATTTTTATTTGTATTGGCTATTACAGGCTTTTTATTTTGGCAATCTTATGGACTTTCTACCAAGGGAATAGACCAGACATTTAAACAGTCCGTAAAGACCGCCATTACTTTAGACGATAGCCAATTATTAGAGCGTCACGACCTGTTTATAAATCAAATCAATAAAAAGTATGATAACCAAAATAAAACGCTGTCAGATGCTTTTATTCTCAATTACGATGCAAAGGAAAAGGCGTACAATTCCAAAATTGATGCGGTCAATAATTTAATTGATGAACATACCCGAAATAAAGCAAAGGGTGTGAAGTGGGCGCAAAGTCATGTTAATAAACAAACTAAAATTAGTAAGGAATTAATTACAGAAAAGGAAAGTAGGTTATCTGAATTAACCACCAATCACACCAAGGATTTAAAGGCGGTAGAATCCTCCAGATTAACCGCATTAAACAAAGAAGACGCTCGACACAAAACGGCAGTTAGCAAAGCGGAGAAAGCCTTAAATGATAATCATGATTCAGAAAAAGACAATGCACAATTTTGGGGGAGTCTGTTTAGTGGATTGGTTGGATTGATGATTGTTTTAGCATTCGTTTGTATCATCGTCACCGAAATTTTTAACCGAGGGGCAGGAATTGAAATTGATTACCAAGAAGGCGAGCTTCCCCCGACTCTTTTTAAAGTATTTCTCGAAGGCTTGAATAATCGGACGTTCAATTTTACTTATAAATGGGCTGCAAAGTGGTACGTCGAGAAGAAACCATTTGATTTTTTAGGGCAGGACGTAACCACCCGACGCATAGGCTTTTATAATACTTCCGACGACCCTAACGAAAATCGTATGACGGACGGACGGGGCAAAAATACAAACACGGCTCAAAAGCATTTTACCCGTCAATGTGAGCATTGCCAAAGTGATTTTACCCCTAATCATAAGAAGCACCGATTTTGTGGGGACGAGTGCCGAAAAAGGGCATGGGAGGAAAAGAGCGGACGTGCTTTAAAACTAAAAGCCAAGAAAAAGTAATGATTGTGCTATCCTTATAACTCTATATATCGCCTATATGTAGCTAGGTGTATAAATGCCCTATGACTGTTAATTAACGGTCAAATTAACAGTCAAATTGATAGTTATAGGGCAAAAATTAACGGTCAATCCGAAAAAATTAACGGTCGAATTAACGGTCAATCTAAATTTAATCAGCATGAATAAAAAAACAGAAATTAGAATTTGCCCATATTGCCAAAAGGAATTTGAGATTAAAACAACCAGTAGGCAGAAATACTGTAGTGGTACTTGTAAAACTTATATGTCGCAAGTTAAGGCAGGTAAAAGAACCTTACCCCCAACAGAGCCAACTGAGCAAAGCACCTTTCAAGAGGTATTTGAAGCTAATCAGCAAGCTTTAGCGGCCGCAATGGCTAAACTTGAAAAGCTTGTCTATGAAATCCCTGCTTTAAAAAAAGAATACAAGCAAGTAGAATCAGAACGATATGATATAAATAGAAATTACGAAGTAAAAACCAGTACGGAAGAGATAGAACGTTTACAGGAAAAAATTGATAGGACTAAAGATGATATTACTCCAGAGGAATTGGTAGAGCTAGAAAGCATCAAACAAACATTAATCACAAGGATAGAAGAATATAAAGTAAATGCGGAAGCTGTTAAGCAGCGATACAAAAAATTAAAGGTATTAATTCCTGCTAAAATTGTTGCTAGATTTAGATTAGCAGAATTTTGTAGTATAACAGTTAAACAGGCATTCAAAAACAAAAAAGTATTAAGTGGTAAAGAGACATTAGACCTTAAAAAATTTACGGCTAATTATCCATTTAAAGAGTTATCCTTTAATCATAGTACCGTAAATTTTATAGCACTAGACGCACCCTCACAGCCTTTTATATGCAATGTATTTGGCAATAAAGAAAGTGGAAAAACTAGCTTATTATTAAACCTATGCCTAGATTTTATTAAATACTTTGATTCCAAAATATTCTATGCGATTGACCCCGATAATATCGCTTTTGAGGACGCTATGTTAAATAAAAATATTAATGCCAGTAATATCTCTATCCTAAGATTAGAAGGGCAAAAAGACTTAACTCAATCCCTAAATGATACCTACGAATTTTTAATACTGGACATTTCAAAATCCTACCTTTTCAATTATCAATTCTTATCAAAACTACAAAAGCAGTACCCTAAATTATCAATATTCATTGTATCAGAAAATCAATTAAAAGGATTGGCTAAAGGTGCTAATATGGTCATAGAGGTGCGCAATGGAGTTGGGCAGATGATGAAAGGAGGGACAGACGAATTTTGCATTTTTGGTTGGGAGGATGCGGATTGTGACCACTTTTATAGTGATGATGAAACAGAAGCTTCTCCTGATCAGGATTATTTAGATTATGAGGAAATGGAAGCGTACGAACAACCATTTCAACAGCAACTACCACCACAAAGAAACTTTATGGATGACTTTTTAATGTTTGCCGAAATGATGACTCAAATACAAGGAAATCAAGGGAGTCAGCCAAATACAGCAACACAAGAAGAGGCGCTTAAAAAATCAATAGCGCAGGATTTAGAAATAAAATTACTAGAGGAACAAATTGCTAAGAAAAAGGGGCTTTAAATTTATTATTCCATCAATTAAAATTATACAAAATGCAGCGTAAAACAATCCAAGTAAAAGTATCCATATTAGAATTTGCCATTGATTTAGAACATCATATTGGAGGTTCAAAAATTGGAAATACCTTTCAAGAAAACCGAGTTATTAAACAACTCAATTCTTTAGATGATAACGATTTAAAAAAGTTTGCTAAAGCCTATACTATGCTTTACGGTTCGCCATTACTTACCGTCTTACATACTGCCTACAAGACTGCAAAGAATCCTGATAGCTTTTATAATTCTGCCATACCCAACAAGATAGGGGAGAAGGTTATAAATCGACTGCATAAACTTGGAATCAAATAATTTTCATTCACTTTAAAATACTTTTATTATGAAGCACACAAAGCAACAAGTAGCTATAAAAGTTACAGAGTTTACTGCGTTAATTCATTCAGTAGTATCAGCCCCTAACATAGGGGCCTCTAGCGATATGTTTAGACAAATTGCTACTCATATACGGTCATTGAGTCCAGAGGACTACAAGAAGATAAACAGAGATTACCAAAGTAAGTACAAGCAGGATTTAAAAGCCATTTTTAATTCTGGAATAGGTAGTACCAACTCAATCGCTATTATCTAAACCCAATTATTTCCTATTTCTTTTTAGTCAAAATTTATAAGCTGAATGGTTTACCATTTGGCTTATTTTCTTTTACGGTCCCAGGATCGAGTTAAAAATAAAAGTGCTATCACTTTCAAATAAATTCCCTGGTCTAAAATCCCAAAAGTGATAGCACTTTTACTCCCTTCAGACAAATCCGGTTATCAAAAGTGATAGCACTTTTGGACTTTAGGTTTAGTGATGGGAGAAGGAGCTGAACTAAAAGTGATAGCACTTTTACATTTTTAGATATAATTTTTATATTTTTTACTACTCATACTAATTCGTTTATCCTCATTTTGTATCAAATCTAATATCATTGAAACCTATTACTTTATAAAGCACTGATTATCAATGTTATAAAATCAAAAAACCGCTTCCTTGTGGGACCACACATTAAGTTTTAAAAGGTTTTAATTCGTTTTATATCAACG
>CAZXYA010000311.1:0-10934 GCA_964644655.1 uncultured Saprospiraceae bacterium
CCTTAAAGAAGTTTCTGGAATATTTAAAAGAGCATAATGCCAATGTGAAATTTGGTATTCACATTAAAGGTGAAAAGATCAACTACTACCAAAACAAGGATATCCTTACCCAAACAGAAATCAAACAACTCTTTGAAGCCTGTGATTATTCGCATATTAATACGCATTTTAGAAAACGGGATCGTGCCATATTGGTATTACTATATAGCTGTGGTTTACGACGTAATGAAGCGGTACAGATGAATACCGAAGACATTCTCTTTGAAAAGGGACGTATCTATGTACGTAAAGGCAAGAACTATAAAGAACGCTTTGTACCCATCAACAAATATAATCTCAATATCCTCGAAGATTATCTCTATGAAGCACGATTGGACTTTCTCAAAGATTTTCAAACGGATGCATTACTGCTTTCACAAAAAGGACAACGTATTAACGATATGAGTATGGCCATACGGGTCAAGACTATTATTGAAGCTACTGGTAATGAAACCCTACAAGAAAAGCATATTACCCTCCACACCTTACGCCATTCCATAGCGACCCATTTAATGCAAAAAGGGGTAGCCATACAATCCATCAGTCAATTCTTAGGACACGCCTCCCTTGAATCCACACAACTATATACGCATTTAGTAGAACAGATCAATGATGATAGCACGACAAGAACAGCCCAAACAGTATGAGGACTATCTCATACAAAACAATTATGCGAAAGCGACTATACAAACATACCTAAGAAGCGTAAACTACTTTGTGTTTTGGTGTGAACGTAGGGACTATGATATAGAAACCATTGATTACAAAGCCTGTTTAGATTATGCCAAATATCTAAAAAACCCACACGGTACACCCACCTCTAAAAAGACCATTAACCACAGAATAGGTTCGCTAAAAACCTATTTCAATTACCTTATAGAAATTGAAGGGCGGGGAGACAATCCTTTTCAGAATATGAATATCAGAGGAGTAAGCAGAAGCTTAAATCACAATCTATTAGAATATGAAGAACTGGAAGATCTCTTTTACAGCCTACCTACTAGAAATATTGAGTTTCCGAAAAGTCCACACGTGGCATTACGAGATAAAGTAATTACTGGATTAATGGTGTATCAAGGATTACATCCTACCTCGATCAAAACCTTAAAGCTGGAACATATTGAGTTAGAAAAAGGACGTATTTACATTCCCAGTACCCGAAAAACCAACAGCAGAACACTCGAAATCAAATCCCAACAGGTGCTTACCTTGATGCAGTACCTCGAAACAAGCAGAGAAGCGTTGATGGAAGCTATGGAAATCCAAACCGATCACCTGATTCCGTTAAAGGATAACCGTTGGGTATTGGCACAGCAACTTAACAAAAAGCTCCGAAGAATCAATATGAAAGTAAAGGATGGCTTACAAATCCGGGCATCAGTGATTACCTATTGGTTCAAGCATCACAATATCCGAGAGGTGCAGTATATGGCAGGGCATCGTTACATTTCTTCTACAGAACGCTATCTACAAGATGATCTTGAAAACTTGCAGGAGGTGATTGAGAGTTTGCACCCCATACATTAATTTTATTTTCTTCTATGTGGGAATCCATAAAAACTACTCCCATTTTTTTATTAAATTTGATGCCTCAAGTTCTCTTTTTCAATTATTTATATAAAAAATATTGATTGCTGGTTGTTTAATGCTTAAGTATAATACAGCTATTATTCTTAAAATTTATAGGTGTAAGAACAACTTGTTCTAATTATAGAATATACTTAAATAAAAGACAGTATGAAAATATCCTTTGTTGAATTACAAAACTTTAGAAAATTAAAATGTTGCCGAATAGACTTTTCCAATAAAGAAACAATTTTTGTTGGAGCAAATAATAGTGGGAAGACATCTGCAATGGATGCACTTATACTTTTTTTGAAAGAGAAATCGAATTTTAAAACGCAAGATATCACCCTATCAAATTGGAAAAGTATAGATGAAATAGGGCAATCTTGGTTAGATCGAAAGAAAGATGAAGAAATCGACTATAAGATAAAGGAATGGGACGATTTACTACCGCAATTAGACATTTGGTTAAATGTTGAGGAAGATGAAATACATTATGTGAGTCATTTGATCCCAACGCTTGATTGGGATGGAGGAAATTTAGGAGTACGTCTTAAACTAACTCCGGAGGATATTGAAATTTTACATAATGATTTTTGTGAAGCCTACAATCATTCTAAATCAATTAAGGGAAAATCTAATTTAAAATTATGGCCGTCTCATATGTGGGAGTTTTTGGAAAAACGACTTCATAGATATTTTACAATAAAGGCTTATATATTAGACCCGTCAAAGGTAAGTGAATCGGATCATGTTATCCCACAGGAATTACCTGAAGATAGTCTAGCTTTAGAAATGGTCAATCCATTTAAAGGGTTAGTAAGAATTGACATAATTAATGCTCAAAGAGGTTTTACTGATCCTAATGATAATAAAACTAATTCAATAACCTTATCTTCTCAGTTAAGAGAGTATTATCATAAGCATTTAGATCCCGCTAAGGAACCTACAGAAAAAGATATTAGTGCTTTACAAGCCATAGAAGATGCAAAAACAGTTTTTGATACAAAGTTAAATAACGATTTTTCTCCTTCCATAAAAGAATTAGAAAACCTAAACTATCCAGGATTTGGAAACCCAAGTATTTCTTTATCTACAAAAGTTTCTACAATTGATGGATTAAGCCATGATTCTGCTGTTCGTTTTAAGCCTGATGAGAAATTGGATTTAACTTTACCTGAAAGATATAATGGATTAGGATACCAAAACCTGATTTCGATGGTTTTTAAGTTAATTCGATTTAGGGATAGTTGGATGCAAATTGGAAAAAGCCTTTCAGAGCTGTCTATCGATGAAAAAGAAGATATTTATGAGCCATTGCATTTAGTTTTAATCGAAGAACCTGAAGCTCATTTACATGCACAAGCTCAACAAGTTTTTATAAAAAAGGCTTATGATATTTTAAGAGAACAAGAAAGTTTAAAAGAAGGTAAACAGTTTAATACCCAATTAATTGTTAGTACGCATTCTAACCACATAGCACATGAGGTAGAGTTTACTTCTTTGAGATATTTCAAAAGAAAACTAGACGCAAAGAAAAAAGAAGTCCCGACATCAGTAGTTGTTAATTTGTCCGAGACTTTTGGAAAAAATAATGCGACATCTAAATTTGCAGCTCGATATTTAAAAACGACTCATTGTGATTTATTTTTTGCAGATGCAGTAATATTAGTAGAAGGTTCTGCTGAAAGAATGCTTGTTCCTCATTTTATCAGACAACAATTCCCTGTACTTTCGTCATCTTATGTTTCAATTCTTGAAATAGGTGGTAGTCATGCCCATAGACTAAAACCTTTAATAGATGATTTAGCCTTAATAACATTAATAATTACTGATTTAGACTCAGTCGAATCTAAAAAAGCTGTTTTACCTGAGTTAGGTAAAGGCTATAAAACAGGGAATACAACTATCACAGATTGGTATCCTCAAAAGGAAGAATTAGATGAACTTATTAAGTTAAAAGAAGAAGATAAAATTTCTAAAGATTCCGAAATAAGAGTTGCATATCAAACAAAAATAGAAATCAATACTTCTAAAGAGAAGAAAGAAGTATATCCTTATACATTTGAAGATTCATTAGGTTTTACAAACTGGGATTTCTTTCAAGAAAAAAGTGGGAATGGATTTATAAGAAAATTAAATAGTGAATTTAATTCAGGAGAAGATATTAGTGTGATCGCTAATAATTTGTTTAATTATTTAAAGGATAATGGTCGAATAAAAGCACCCTTTGCTCTTGATTTACTATTCATGGAAGATCCTAAGAAGTTAAAAACTCCTGAGTACATAAATGATGGTTTGAAGTGGCTTGAAAATAAATTAACGTCTAACCATTAATCCAATATGATAGCTGATAACAATATTGATAGTCACGTAGATGATAAAATCTATGAGTGCTTGAATTTAGAAAAACCTAAAAGTTTCTTTCTATATGCGGGTGCTGGTGCAGGGAAAACTAGAACGTTGGTTAGTGTACTAAATAAAGTCAAAGAAAATTATGGGAGAAAACTTCAATTAGGTAATAAAAAAGTAGCAGTAATAACTTATACCAATAACGCTTGTGATGAAATAAGAAATCGTTTAGGAGATGACAATTTGTTTAATGTCTCAACTATTCATAGTTATGTATGGAGTTTAATAAAACACTATAATACAGATATTAAAGAGTGGGTTCGTATTAAAATTGCAGAAGATTTGATTGAGCTTAGAGAGAAACAAGCAAAAGGTAGAGTAAGTAAAGCAAGTGAAGAACGAGCTAGGCAAATTGATAAAAAAACACAGAAGCTTGCAACTCTCGATGACATCAAAAAATTCACATATAATCCAAATGGAGATAACTATACCAGACAATCATTAAGTCATAGTCAGGTTATTGGAATTGGATCAGATTTCCTAAAAACAAAACCATTAATGCAAAAAATAATGGTAAGTAGTAATCCAATACTTTTAATTGATGAAAGTCAAGATACAATCAAAGAACTTATAGATGCTTTTTTTGAAGTGCAAGAAAAAAATAAAACTGTTTTTTCTCTTGGTTTGATCGGAGATACTATGCAACGTATATATAGCAATGGTAAGGAAGGTCTAGGCACTAATTTACCGGAAGATTGGATTACTCCTTCCAAAAAAATGAATCATCGTTCTTCTAAACGGATTATTAGTTTAATAAATGAAATAAGGAAAGAGGTTGATGCACACCAGCAAGTACCACGAACGGATAAGAAAGATGGTTTTGTGAATTTATTTCTGGTTCCTGATAAATCTAGTGACAAACTGATTATCGAATCTCAAATATCCAAAAGAATGGCAGAGATAACTGGTGATAATCTATGGTTTGGAGATGATGCAAATATTGAAACGTTAGCTATCGAACATCATATGATAGCTAAACGAAATGGTTTCCTTGAATTATTTGAACCGCTTTACAAAGTTGAAAGACTAAAAACGGGATTATTGGATGGCACATTGTCTCAATTAAGAATGTTTACAGAATACGTTCTTCCTTTAATTGAGGCTAAAAGAGAAAATAACGAATTCAAAGTTTCTCAAATCATCAGAAAAAACTCTCCGTTATTAAAAACAGATACTTTAAAAAAAAATAAGAATCAAATAAAGACTTTAAAGAAAGTAAATGACGCAGTAAATAATTTATTTACTTTATGGGATGGAGATAATGATCCTACTGTATTTGAAGTATTATGCAAAATTGAGACATTAGAATTATTTGTAATATCAGATTCTTTACAATTTTTACTTCAAGAATCAAAAATTGAAGAACTTGATGAAGATACAGAAGAACTGGAAGAAGATACAGATAAGGCTTTAGACGCCTTAAAAATATCATTTTCAAGTCCATTTAGCCAGATCAAGTCATATCAAAAATATATTTCTGGAGAGTCAAAATTTGAAACACATCAAGGTGTAAAAGGACTAGAATATCCAAGAGTTATGGTCATCATCGATGATTCTGAAGCTAGAGGGTTTATGTTTAGTTATGATAAACTTTTCGATGCAAAAGAACTGACGCAAACGGATATCAAGAATATAGAGATAGGCAAGGAAACAAGTATTGATAGGACACGAAGGTTATTTTATGTGGCTTGTAGTAGAGCTGAAGATAGTTTAGCTGTAGTTATTTACACTGATTCCCCAGAAATTATTAAGACTGGAGTACTAAAAAAAGGATGGTTTAAAGAATCTGAAATTGAAATAATATCCTGAAACTAATTATGTAAGATTTTTTGCTAATGAATATTAAAAAAATAGACAAAGAAATAAATAAGCAATTAGTTCTTCTTAAAGAAAAAGTAGAATTAATTTCCTTGAAAGAAATCTGCTCTTTCCAAATTGAAAAAGCTGACGATTTAATCCCTTGGAATGACATTGCATATAAGGGAATTTATCTTCTTGAGATAAAAAATGAAGGTAGGTTTACAAACTTTGACTCTTGGATTACTGACTTCCAAGAGATATGGGAAAATGAAGAGTATAAGCGCAAGTTTACCCCAAACACAAGAAAGATAAGAATACAGGCACATAGGCACAAAGATTTACAAGAATGGATTCCCTTATATATAGGAAAATCAAGGAATGTAAGTAAGAGAGTTCACGAACACATCTACAAGGAATTGCATAAAACAACATTTGCTTTAAAGCTAAAAGCAAGAACAAATTTGAAGAGCCACATTTTTAGGTTAAAAGTGCTGGAAATAGATGTACATAATTACGATTCCATTGTGCCTAAAGTTGAATGGCAATTGAGAAATCGAATTAATCCAATTATAGGAAAACAATAAAATTAAGGGGAATACAGAATTAAAAAATAATTAATGGCATCTAGTTTAAAAGATGTATTGTATATCGTAGGAATAATTGTTTCTGTAATTATCACTTTTATTTGATCGAAAATAAATTATTTTCTTACGAATACGTGTATTTTTCTTGTATTAAATATCCTCTTATAATCTATCTAAAGACAAGTTTGAAAATTACAGAAGATTATTAACAATTCATATTTAATCATTTAGAAATCAGTATTTTTATTACATAATTGCATCTTGTTGAGAGAATTTATTAATTGTTGTTAACAATGTGGTTTCCCGTAATAAAAAGCCACTTATCCAACCTAATTTTAATTAAAAACCAAAATGGTAAAATATTTTATAAGTTACGATTTACGCAATAGCAGAGATTACGAGAAACTCTATGCAGAATTAGAAGAATATAATGCTATTCAAGTATTAGAATCTTTGTATTGTTTTAAATACACTAACAATAAAACAAAAGAATTAAGAGATCATTTTGGCAAATTCATCGATAATGATGATGGCTTAATTATTATTAAATCATCCAGCTGGGCTGGAAGAAGTTTAGATAACAGTCCAAATAATTTATAACACTTTTTTCAAAGAATAAATCAAATATAATTTCACTAACTAAAATAATATAAATGGCACTAACAGATTTTTTTAGAATTAATTTGCCTTATGGGCTTAAGAAAAATGATAATAATGAATGGTTTTGTTTTAATAGAGAATACGTCCCTTTAGGTTGGAACTCAAAAGAAGAACAGAAAAATATTCACAGTGCAAATCCATATTCTAGTATGCCTGTGTATACAAAATATAAAGGACTTACTGAAAATAGAATTTTGAACATCATTAAAGAATCTTCAGCAATCCAGAGAGGGCAGGATAATACAATTAATCGTATTTTTTTCTATAATGACAGTACTAACCCAACTAACAGTCCACAATATTGGAATGACTATTTTGAAAAAATAAAGCAGTTCTCAAAATTCAAGATTTCTTAAATAAAATTTATGCTAAGGTGTTACTACTTTCATACCATTCAATGTATAACCGTTATTAATTATAAGGAATGAATAAGGTTTCAAAAATAATTTTAGCAATTTCAATTATATTGTTTGTTTGGTTCACAATAGATATCTTAAGTCAGACTTGGTGGAATATGAATATTGATTTCAACTTGGCTAGTAATTATGGCTCTTTATTAGGAGGAATATTTTCATTTTTGAGTGTTGTGCTAATTTATTTTACACTTAAACAACAATCTGAAATTTATGAAATTTCTTCATTTGAAAATCGATATTTCGAATTGATAAAATTACATCGCGAATCAATAGACAAGTGGAAACATGTGAGTTCTAGTAAAAAAGAAAAAACTATTGAGGTTGGTCAAAGGGTTTTTATAGAAATTCATCGTCAAATATATCTGGCTTTAGAAGAGTTGAATAAATTTATCAATACTTCCGATTTCGATTTAATTCTGAATGATGTTGGACGATCAAAATACTCGAATTTACAACTAATTAAGGAGAGAAAAATCGATTATATCGAATTGCATAAGTTGAATATATCTTATTTAATTGTTTTTTTTGGAGTAGGAACTGACGGTAAGCCAATATTGAAGAAAGCTCTCCAAGTTTATTACGATTTAACGTTCGTAAATAAACTGATTTCTCGTTTGGAGAAAATTAATCCTGTATGGGATTCCTCTAAGACATTCAAGTATTTCGGAGGGCATCAACATAGATTAGGCCATTACTTCCGTCATCTTTATCAGTCAATTAATTACATAAATAATTATAAAAATTTTAGTAAAGAATATAAAACTAAATACGAGTACGTTAAGTTGTATAGAGCCCAATTTTCAACCTATGAACAATCAATTATTTTCTTTAATAGTATTTCTGATATTGGAATAGTTTGGGAGTTAAATAAAAATACTAATGACTTGGACAATATGCTGATTACTAAATATAATTTATTAAAAAATATTCCATCTGAGTTTATCAATAGTACTGATCTAAAGAAATATTATCCATTAATGCGATTTGAAGGTGAAACTAAACATGTAGATAGAATGAATTTAGAAAAAAAATATAAATAATAAAATTCTAGTTAGAAAAAGAAATTATAGAGAGATGGTAATTGTATCTATAGAATGATATTGAATTGAGTAGAAAATTAGGCAAAGAAATATATTTTTAAAATCAGTTTGAACTCTTATTTTATTATTAATCAATATATAATTTAATAGAGTCTTTATGTTTTAAAAATGCAATTCTTTTCCAAGATATGATTCTATCGAAAATTAAAAGTATATAAAAAGGTTTGAATATTTATGATTGAAATAAATGCTCTAAATGAAGAGATTGTAGATAAGAATAATTTAAAAAAAATCACAAAATATTTAAAGGATCAAAGATCTTCCATTCCAGAAAAATTTGTTGATTATATAAGTTTGAATCATAAATGTTTAAATGATTTTATAAATTTCACACTTTTTAATGAAAAACTAGAAGTAGCAAATTCTTTAATCAAACCTAATTTTTCAAAATTTAGATTTATTCCTATAGATAATTATTTAGTTACGTTTCCTAGTGATTCCGATATAGGGGGCTTTTATGGAAAGAAATTAGGTGGTTTCTATTACTTCAATCTAATAGGTTTTAGTACTCTTCTAAACAACAAAATAATAAATAATAGAGATTTAATTACCTTAGAGCTGTTTAGAAATTATATCCATGATAGCATCCATTTTTCAACTTTTAGAACTTTTAATAGCTATATAGAAAATAAAGAATTAAAAGTCTATCGTGAACAATATGGGTTTAATTATAGAAATAAAGAAGGTATGGGTTATTCTAATAAAGAATTAACAAAGAACGTCCCTAAAGCGATTAATTTAAATCTGTTGATGGATGGTGTTAATGCAATTTACACAGCCTCAATTATGGAATCCATTGTTAAAAAATCAGAGATCACGATTAAATCAGATATAGAAAGGGAATTATTAAAAGATATTTTGACATTAAAAATTGACAATTATGAACTTTTACAAAACAAGCCTAAAGAGTTTTATAACCAAGTTATAGAGCCTACATCTAAATATGTTAATTTTTGGGGTGGCAATAATTTCATTTTACTTTGTTTACAATCTATGTTTTCTGGAGAGAAACAGATTCTTGAGAGCTATTTTGAAAAACAAACAAAAATTTCTAATTATTGGTCCAAAACATTTAAAAGAAAAAATTTTAAACTATAATTATAATAATGGCTACTTATATTTTCACAAAAGAACTTCAATTAAATGATGTCGATAGAACGACTTCAGAAAGACACTTAACAGGTATAAATGAACAAAATTTATTACACAGAAATTTTATTCATAAAATTCAAGAAAGATTCCATGAACTTGGCTTTGGATATATGGTAGGAAATATCAATGGGTGTTTTAATGTAAAGTTATATTCAACAATTCTGTCATTTCAAAATCAATCGTTAGCAAAAAAAAGAAATAGATTCAACTTTGTTAATAACACTTTAGAATCAATATCTGTTAATCTAACATTCAAAGGAACTCCGAATGGGAAGTTTGATGAAGAAACTGCAAAAGAACTTTCTGTTTGGTTAGACAGAAACTATCGTAATTCTTCAGCAGAACCTTTAATCAAGTGGGGTAAAACTTGGATAAGAAGTGAAATTGCCGCCAAAATAGATAATGTAAAAAAGGAGGTAGTTGAATTAGGAGGTATTTTCCCCACAAATAGTATTGCTTGTTTTAGAAGCCCAGCTAATACTACAATTACCCCTGGTATGAAAAAGACGAGTTTACATTTAGCAGCACTTGCTGTTGACTTTGATGAATGGAGAGGTATGCAGAACAGTGAAACTGATTATTATTTTATTGCAGATAGAGATGGCGAATATTGGGATGTATATGTTAAAACGAAAAAAGTCGGAAAACTTAAAACAAAAGAGTTTTATTTTTATGACTCAAAATTAAAAAAATATACTACCAAATCAATTGAAGGACACTTTATAAATATTTCACATTTAATGTTTAAGGAAGGTTTAGTGCCTATAAAAAGAAAGAAAGGCTGGGAAAGTGAATTTTACTTTTCAGAATGGTGGCATTTTCAAGACAAAGATGCTAATGATAATAATTGGGAATCTGCGATGATTGAAATTGGTTTTAGTAAAAGTTTCTTGAAGTCTCAAAATTATATTAACGAATAAATGATTATGTCATTGAGCCATATTTGATTGGAAAAAGAGAGAAGTAAACAAATTTGAAAATGGAATTATTTATAAAAAATAAGTCTAATACTAAGATAGTAGATATAACGTAATAGAATAGTAGTATTTTGGGTTGTTTAAAACTACATATAGACAATGAGCCAACACTAAGACTGGCATACTCAAAAAAGGTTCAAAAGCCCTTAAAAATCACCCTTAGTTACTATCCATTTGGACTCCTTCAAAAGGGGTATAATAACACGGTTTCTGCTAACTCAAACTCAA